>JBDNGQ010000001.1:0-12411 GCA_041689205.1 Pseudohongiellaceae bacterium
AAAAATTAAAGCTGTCGGCGCGGGCATATCATCGAATTCTGAAAATGGCGCGTACGATTGCTGATTTTGAAGATAAGGAAAATATCGATCAGGACCATTTGATAGAAGCGATCGCTTACCGTTCTCTCGATCGGTATTTTTCGTTTTCAAATAATTACTGAATTATTGGTATATTGATATTTTGTAAGAAGAACAGTTAGGAAAAAGTAATTGTGCAGAAGGACCGACAAGAAATTATTTAGTAGTTAAAACCATCTTTACACGCAGTGGTGCGGTCAGCACTGGCGGCGGGACACTTCGACGATTCTGTCAAACAAAAAAAAGGACTCGTAAGAGTCCTTTTCCTTTTCATACCAGAGTTACTCGAGCGGTTCCAGTCTGACGATTGCAGTCGGAGCGCCCGCGCGGTCTTCCACGGCGACATAGATGAAGCCATCCGGACCCTGACGAACGTCGCGGATGCGGCCCATTCCATAGGCCAGTTCTTCTTCGCGGATTACCGCGCGGTAGGTTTCGTCCATTTCGAGTCGGGAGATCCGCTCGGCAGCCAGTGCGCCAACAAAGATGCTGCCGCGCCACATGGGGAACTTGTCACCGTCGTAGATCATGAGGCCGGATGCGGCGATGGACGGCACCCAGAAGCGTGTGGGTGAAGTCATGCCAGTGAGTGTCTGACGCTCATGGATAGGTGTGCTTGACGCATAGTTCACGCCGTAACCAACGACTGGCCAGCCATAGTTGGCAGCCGGAGTGACCAGGTTAAGTTCGTCGCCACCCTGTGGGCCGTGCTCGGTCATCCACAGATCACCGGTTTCCGGATGAACAGCTAAACCCTGAGGACTTCGGTGTCCATAAGTCCAGATTTCCGGGAGTGCTCCTGCCTGCCCGATGAAGGGATTGTCACTGGGCACTCTGCCATCCTCATGCAAGCGCACAATGACACCGTGGTGGTTGCTCAGATCCTGCGCCGGGTGCGCCGTCAGATCGCCGGTAGACGCAGCCTGGCGGTCACCGAGAGTCAGGAACAGGTAACCGTCATTATCAAAAGCCAACTTGCCGCCATAGTGGCTGCGACCATTTGCCTGCGCCGCAAAAATTTCGGTGACGTCGCTCAGGCGATCATTCTCGAGACGCGCGCGGATGACCGCAGTTGTTGAATTTTCCCCGACAGGCTTGGCAAAACTCAGGTAAACCCATTGGTTTTCTGCGAAATCCGGGTGCGGCAGAATCTCGAACAGGCCACCCTGGCCCTGGTAGAACACGGGGGGCACACCGGGAACAGCTTCGGGCAGAAGCTGGCCATTACGGATAATCCGCAGGCGGCCCGGTTTCTCCGTCACGAGCATATCGCCGTTCGGCAGCCAGGCCATGGACCAGGGTTGTACCAGACCATCAGCAACGGTCGCTACACGATAGTCGTGGTGCGCTGCATAATAAGTTTTGTCCTGCGCGCTGGCTGAGGCAGCTACAACCAGTATCAAACCGGTGTTGACGAGCTTTAACAGGTAATGAAGCATAATTTCCATCCTTTTATTGGGTTAACCAGATCTACCATGACTTACTGAATTCAACTTAGCCACCGGGCTACCCCCGTTACGCCATGCAATACTGTGTCAATATTACGTTGAGTTTGCAAATTGCACAAAGAAACATAAATACGCCCGGACACATCCAATACCAGAGTGCACTCTGGTATGCTTCACTCTAACTTGGAATCAGGAGTACCTTACTATGCGAAGCTTGTTTTCCCCTGCCAGGCTGCTGGCACTTGCCTTGCTCACTGGCGCAGCAGCGCAAGCCGCTACCTGGACACTCGCACCCAGCGAATCCCGTGTCATGTTCACTACTTCCTATGAGGACACTCCTTTTCAGGGCGAGTTCAAGAACGTGGAAGCCACTTTCGACATTGATATTGCGAAGCCGGGCTCCTGCAATATCTCCGTGACTATCCCAATCGCCGATATCAGCGTCGACAGTCCAGAAGTGCTTGAGTACCTGCTTGACGTCGACATGTTCAATGCCGCGCAGTTCCCGACAGCGAGCTTCCAGGCAACGCAATGCCGTGTGCAGTCGATCAATTCTTTCGTAGCCGATGGTGCACTGACAATCCGCGACCAGACTCACCCTATCAGTTTTCCATTCAATCTTGACATGGAAATGAACGATGGTCAGCCACGCTTCCATCTGACCAGTGAGGTAACGGTCAAGCGTCTGGACTTTGATGTAGGTACGGGATTCTGGGCAGACACAGCGGCACTTCCGAACGAGGTGCTCATCCAGGTCGATGTCTACTCTGGTCAGTAGTCGACGTCATTGAACAGGCGGTATATCGTCAGGTTTTTCGGGTGAATTTCCGAGTTGCCCTTCAAGTCGGCTGATTACTGCCTCCATGGCTGCAATTTTCTCCTGAGCACGCTGCAAAGCTGTAATCTGTGCCTCAAACTCCTCGCGGGTCACCAGATCCATTTTCTGAAAACTGCTTTGCATGGCTGCAGAAACAGTTTTCTTAATGTCCTCACCCATCGCATTGGCCGCTGGGAGAAGACGTGAAATCTGCTGGCTCAACTCATCAAAGAAATTTTTATCGACCATCTGATTCGCTCCCTTCATTTTCTCGGCTACGCATAAGTGCTTACGCTACCTTACCGCCACTTGCAGCCCCGGTCAAAAGGAAAGAGAGCCTGTCATATCAGTCCAATCGGGGAATGCTGGCACGCATTATGCTAGATAAATTCCGTGCACGGTTTTGAAACAGCAGATTCGGTACTGACATACACAGGTGATCCCCACAGCTGTAAAGCGACACCTGAACCGGTTATGCAGCGCACAAACTAAACTTAAACGTCAAGGAGTTACATGAATGAAGAAATTTACAAATACTCTGCTCGCGGCCGGCTTTGTTGCAGGTGCATTTACCGTTCAGGCGCAGGAAAATCCAATCTCAGCAAACTTTGCTTTGACTACGGATTACATCTACCGCGGTATCTCGCAGACCAGCGGTGGCCCTGCGCTTCAGGGTGGTTTCGACTATGCTCATGAAAGTGGCTTCTATGTGGGTACCTGGGCATCCAGCATCACATTCGACGATGCCATCGAGATTGATTACTATGGCGGATTCACCGGTAGCCTGACTGATGGTCTGGAATATGATATCGGTTTTCTCTATTACGACTACCCCGGAGCCAGCAACGACGACTTTCTTGAGTTTTATGCGGGCTTAACCTATGCGGGTCTGACCGGTAAAGTGGCCCGCTCTAATGACTTCTTCGGAGGCAGTGGCGAGGCTTACTACTACTCGCTGGATTATGGTGTATCGATAATGGAAGGTCTGGAGCTGGGTCTGCATTATGGCTACAGTGATTTTGATCAGGAAGTGTTTGGCACCAAAGACAGCTACACAGACTTTGTAGTATCTCTGGGAACCTCAGTGGCTGGGGTAGACCTTTCCGTGGCTTGGACTGACACCACGTTAAGCAGTTCAGACTGTGGCAGTAGTGACTGTGATAGCACGATTACTTTTGCAGTAGCGAAGAGTTTCTAAACCTGTTCCATTAAGTTTTCCGCTTATTAAAGCCTGCCAGGAATATTTTTCCTGGCAGGCTTTTTCATTTGAGCACCCCAAGGACAACCAGCGGGCAATTCGTGGCAAGCAATGTGCGAACCAGCGCATAAGGGGTCGCCAGAATGGTGCGAGCCGACACAGCGCGCACCATAACAGAGCATAACGTCTAACGCAGGATCCGGGATGACGATGATTTTGATCCTGATGCCTTGATTGCAGCTTAAATATGAAATATGGCACGCGCCATGCATAAGGCTTTTACAGGTGTATCTGCACTGAATACTCGGCGCAGGTATTAACAACAAAAGGAGCAATCTAATGAAGTTAGTAACGGCGATCATTAAGCCTTTCAAATTGGACGATGCGCGTGAAGCGTTATCCGAGATAGGCGTGCAGGGAATTACAGTAACGGAAGTAAAAGGTTTTGGCCGACAGAAAGGCCATACCGAATTATATCGGGGTGCAGAGTACGTAGTGGATTTTCTGCCCAAGGTAAAGATTGAAGTGGCTATAGGAGATGATCTGCTGGATCAAACCCTTGAGGCGATAACTAAGGCAGCAAATACCGGGAAAATAGGGGACGGCAAAATTTTTGTAACCGACCTCCTGCAGGTGATTCGGATACGAACTGGTGAAACAGGCGAGGCCGCTGTTTAGTCAATAAAAACTCTATTTACAGTCAAACTTGAGAGCGGCCGAATGTGTGGCTTGCTTCGGAGGAAATTAAGGTGGAAAACCAGATTTTTGAACTGCAGTACGCAATGGACACATTCTACTTCCTGGTATGTGGTGCCTTGGTCATGTGGATGGCAGCAGGCTTCACGATGTTGGAAGCTGGCCTCGTGCGATCTAAAAACACAACAGAAATTCTAACTAAAAACGTTTCCCTGTTTGCGATCTCCTGCATCATGTATCTGGTGTGTGGATATCAATTCATGTACGGCGGCGGCTTTTTCCTTTCAGGAATTGCCGGTGGTGACGACCTGGTAGCAGAGGCGCTTGCTGCTTCCGCAGAAGCAGGGTTCGGAGGTGATGCGGTTTATTCAGCGCCGTCTGACTTCTTCTTCCAGGTGGTGTTCGTTGCAACCGCGATGTCGATAGTATCAGGTGCGGTGGCAGAGCGGATGAAGCTCTGGGCCTTCCTCGTTTTCGCGGTGGTAATGACAGGGGTTATTTATCCATTGGAAGGTAGCTGGACCTGGAATGGCGCTGATGTATTTGGTCTGTATAATCTGGGTGAGCTGGGCTTTTCAGACTTCGCCGGTTCAGGCATCGTCCATATGGCGGGTGCATCCGCAGCGCTGGCAGGGGTAATTCTGCTGGGAGCTCGAAAAGGAAAATATGGAGCTGATGGCTCGATAAAAGCGATACCTGGCGCTAATCTGCCAATGGCTACCCTGGGCATGTTTATTCTGTGGATGGGCTGGTTCGGTTTCAATGGCGGATCAGTACTGAAGCTGGGTGATATTGCCAGTGCCAATGCGGTAGCAATGGTATTCCTGAACACCAATGCTGCAGCTGCCGGAGGCCTGGTTGCTGCTTTGCTGGTAGCCAGAGCTCTGTTTGGTAAGGCTGATCTGACTATGGCGCTTAATGGTGCTCTGGCAGGTCTGGTCGCAATAACTGCCGAACCTTCTACACCAACGGCCCTGCAGGCAACTCTGTTCGGTGCAATGGGGGGCGTGCTGGTGGTCTTCAGTATTGTATTCATGGATAAGATCAAGATTGATGATCCGGTGGGTGCGATTTCTGTACACGGAAGCTGTGGTCTGCTGGGTCTGCTGTTAGTTCCAATAACCAATGGTGATGTGAGTTTCGTTGGCCAGATCATTGGTGCACTGACAATCTTCGTTTGGGTGTTTGGAGCAAGCTTCGTCACCTGGTTTGTGATCAAGAAAATCATGGGTATCCGAGTGAGCGAAGAAGAAGAATTTCAGGGCGTGGATATTTCAGAATGTGGTCTTGAGGCTTACCCGGAATTTACTAAGTAAAACCGAGCAGTTTGTTAGCGGCAATAGGGATATTGCAAAAAAGGCGCCTTTTGGCGCCTTTTTCTTTTCCGGATCTTAACAGTATTATCGAATATAGAACTGCTGCGCACGGAGCGCAGGAGGACAGGTTTAAAAATCACCCCACAGGCTCTGCACCAGGCTCAGTGCCACAACAGGGGCGGTCTCGGTACGCAACACCCGCGGTCCAATGCGAACCTGCAGAAATCCTGACTCCAGGGCCAGATCAATTTCCTGGTCAGACAAGCCGCCTTCGGGACCAATCAGCAGCGTCACAGATTGTGGCGCTGAGTCAGGGGTTGGGAATCCGCGGTGACCACGGTGATCCAGTACAAAGCTGGCCGCGCAGTGAGTCTGGCTAAGCCAGTCAGCAATTTTAATGGGGCGTTCAATTAACGGTATCGTACATCTACCGGTCTGTTCCGATGCGCTCCTTGCTATGCCTGACCAATGGGCCAGTCTCTTTTCTGCACGATCTTCGCCAAGCTTTACTTCACAGCGTTCAGTAGATAACGGGCTTATAGTGCTGACACCCAGTTCGGTTGCTTTCTGGATGGCATAATCCATACGTTCGCCGCGCGACATTCCCAAGCCGATATGGATACGCAAGCGGGGATCGGACTGGCAGGCAATAGCTGCAGATAGTTGCAGCTGAACGGTTTTGCGTGAAATGGTACGGATCTGCGCAGCATACTCGCCATCATCCGGATTAAATACCGACAACTGATCGCCTTCACGCAGCCGCAATACCTTGCTGATGTAATGAGAGCTGTCCGTGTCCAGCTCAATAAGCGCAGTTTCGGCCAGGGAAGTCGATGTGTATATTCTGGGAGTGCGCATTACAATTCCAGATTATTCCAGATCTCTACCACTGCTTCAGATTGGTTCATGGTGTAGAAGTGCAAGCCTGGCGCGCCGCCTGCAAGCAGGTCTTCACACAAACGACTGACCACTTCAGTGCCGAATGCTCTAATGCTTTCAACATCGTCGCCATAACTTTGCAGCCGCTGTCGAATCCAGCGCGGAATCTCTGCGCCACAACTGCTGCTGAAGCGGGCCAGACTGGCATAGTTGGTGATAGGCATAATGCCCGGTACGACTGGCACGTCAACACCGATGCGCATGCAGCTTTCGATAAAGTGAAAGTATGCATCGGGATTATAAAAATACTGAGTGATGGCGCTATCCGCTCCAGCCTCAATCTTGTTCTTAAAATATTTCAGATCACTCTCATAGGTTTCAGATTGAGGATGTATTTCGGGATAGCAGGCAACCTCGATATGAAAGTGATCGCCAGTAGTTTTCCGAATAAACTCTATCAGCTCATTAGCATAGTAATAATGCGATGCAGTCCCAGTCCCTGACGGAATATCCCCGCGCAGCGCAACCAGACGATTAATCCCATTACTGATATAGCTCTGCAGCAGGGCGCTGATTTCCTCGCTGCTTGATCCGCCGAAAGAAAGATGCGGTGCAACACTGGAGCCGGCCGCCCGGATATCCAGCACAGTTTGCCGAGTACCGATTTTGGTCGATCCCCCAGCGCCATAGGTGACTGAAAAGAAATCAGGTTTAAGTTCGGCTAATTGATGGTGCACAGTTCTGAGCTTCTCCACACCGTTTTCGGTCTTCGGTGGGAAAAACTCAAAGCTGAATCGCGCAGCAGTTTTATTGTTATCACTACTATTGCTTGTCATGAAAAATATCCTGAATCCCCGGGCAGGGGTCTATCAATATTTATAGCTGTCAGTCTTGAACGGACCATTTTGATCCACACGGATGTACTTAGCCTGTTTTGGTGTCAAGCGCGTCAACACCCCGCCAAAACCACCGACCATCATGGCAGCTACCTGTTCATCAAGATGCTTGGGCAGGACTTCCACAGTGATCTGGCTGCGACGGAATTCTTCTGACTGCGAAGCAAAGGCCTTTTCGTACAGATACATCTGTGCAAGCACCTGATTAGCAAATGATCCATCCATAATGCGTGACGGGTGTCCGGTTGCATTACCAAGATTAATCAAGCGTCCTTCCGAAAGCAGGATAAGATAATTGCCGGCATCAGTTTTTTCATCTCCCCGGTAGATTTTATGTACCTGCGGTTTGACCTCTTCCCAGACCCAGTTTTTGCGCATGAACTGGGTGTCGATTTCATTATCAAAATGCCCGATATTGCAGATAATCGCTCCTGATTTAACGGTCTGCAGCATATTCTTATCACACACATCTATGTTGCCTGTGGTGGTCACAATGATGTCCAGTTTGCCGAGCAGTGCTGTATCGATATCTTTGATGTTGCCGGTATTCAAGCCTTGCTTATAAGGCGATACAACTTCATAACCATCCATGCAGGCCTGCATGGCACAGATCGGATCTATTTCTGCAATTTTTACAATCATGCCTTCCTGGCGCAGGCTCTGAGCCGAACCCTTACCCACATCACCGTAGCCTACGACCAGAGCGTGCTTACCAGAGAGCAGCATATCGGTGCCGCGCTTAATGCCGTCATTGAGACTATGGCGACAACCGTATTTGTTGTCGTTTTTGGATTTCGTTACTGAGTCATTAACATTGATGGCTGGCACCTTTAGCGAGCCATCTCCCATCATCTCCAGCAGTCGATGCACCCCTGTGGTGGTCTCTTCCGTGATGCCGTGAATCCGAGTTAACAGTTGCGGGTATTTATCGTGCACCATGCCGGTAAGATCGCCACCGTCATCAAGGATCATATTGACGTCCCAGGGTTTGCCTTGCTTCAGAATGGTCTGCTCAATACACCACTCGCCTTCCTGCTCGGTCTGTCCTTTCCATGCGTAGACAGCGATACCTTTGGAGGCGATATAAGCGGCAGCGTGATCCTGCGTGGAGAAGATATTGCAGGATGACCAGCGCACTTCAGCACCCAGATCAATCAGCGTTTCAATCAAAACCGCTGTCTGAATGGTCATGTGAATACAGCCAAGGATTTTGGCACCAGCCAATGGCTTCTGCGCGGAATACTTTGCACGCAAAGTCATCAGGGCAGGCATTTCTGCTTCCGCCAACACCACTTCTTTGCGGCCATACTCAGCCAGACTGATATCCGCTACTTTATAATCATGCTTATTCATAGAAATTCCTGTACCTGGATTGATATCTAATACTTCAGCTGTCTGTCCTGCGCGCACAATACTTTCCTGCATGGTTCTCATATAAGTGCCTCATGTAATTTAAGCCCTGCCGCGTCACGAAGTTCTTCGGCTTTATCAATTCTTTCCCAGCTGAAGTTCTGATCATCACGACCGAAATGTCCGTAGGTCGCTGTGGGCAGATAAATTGGCCGCAGCAGTCCGAGCATCTTGATCAGACCTTTGGGTCGCAGATCGAAAAATTCGCGGACCAGTTCAACAATTCGTTGGTTGGAAATATTTCCGGTGCCAAAGGTGTCGACACTGACTGAAGTTGGCTCCGCGACTCCGATAGCATATGACACCTGGATTTCACAACGCTCTGCTATGCCGGCCGCGACAATATTCTTGGCTACGTAGCGGGCGGCATACGCTGCCGAGCGGTCAACTTTTGACGGATCCTTGCCGGAGAATGCGCCGCCACCGTGACGCGCCATGCCGCCATAAGTATCAACAATGATTTTTCGGCCGGTTAATCCGCAATCCCCATAGGGGCCACCAATCACAAATCGGCCGGTAGGGTTGATAAAATATTTAGTGTCAGGATTCAGCCATTCTTTGGGAAGCACTGGCTTGATGATTTCTTCCATCACGGCTTCTTTCAGATTTTCCTGGGAAATATCAGGACTGTGCTGGGTAGACAATACCACTGCTTCAATACCAATTGGCTTGCCATGGTCATAGCGAAAAGTAATCTGGCTTTTCGCATCGGGACGCAACCAGGGCAGCGCACCATTCTTTCGAACTTCAGCCTGACGTTTCACCAGCAGGTGCGAATAGGTAATAGGTGCGGGCATCAGAACGGCCGTTTCGTTACTCGCGTATCCAAACATCAAACCCTGATCGCCTGCGCCTTGCTCATGTTCTTCGCTTTCATCAACACCCATCGCGATATCAGACGATTGCTTGCCGATGGCATTGAGCACGGCACATGAATTGCCATCAAACCCTTTTTCGGAATGGTCGTAACCAATATCGATGATGACTTTCCGGGTCAAATCTTCAATATCAACATAGGTTTCAGTAGTGATCTCTCCTGCCACGATGACCATACCGGTTTTAATCATGGTTTCACAGGCAACGCGGGCTTTGGGATCTTTAGCCAGCACCGCATCCAGAACCGCATCGGATATCTGATCGGCCATTTTATCTGGATGTCCTTCAGATACGGACTCAGAGGTAAATACAAATGTTGTCATAGCGTTCTTTCCTTCTATTTAAAATTTGAATTTTTGGTTCAGGTTAAAAATTCCGTTTGTTGTTGATTTTCCTGGCTGCTGCCAGCGCCCTTCACGAACACGCGCATTTGCACCTGGAAACCATTTCGCAGACCCAGATAAACACTTGGCCCGATTTTTAGTCCGGCCTGTGCGGCCCAGTCTTCAAGATCATTGTTCTCAAAGCCGAGCCATAGATCTCCGCATGATTCACGCACCCAGTCCTGATCGTGACGGGAAAGATCGATCAAAATTAAAATGCCTTTATCTTCAAGAATCTGTGCCGAATCTTGAAAGGCTTCCCAGGGCGAAGGGATATGGTGCAGTACCATATCGTAGATCAACAGGTCACAACGCAGACCCTGAGTAATAGCTGAGCGGGTGTCGCCGTGAACGAACATCACGTTGTTCTGTTTTTGGGCAGCGACCGAGGCTTTTGCCTGGTTAAGCATCTCCAGAGAGTTATCCAGCGCAGTAACTTCATCGAACTGCATGGCGAGACGGGTCAGTAACTCACCCGCCCCAGGCCCTACTTCCATAACCCGGTGTTTCGCCGTCAGCGGCAGTCCTTGCAGCAAGTCCAGCAGGTTGTCTTCATACTGAACACGTTCCGCGATAAGGCCCTGCTTCTCTCTGAATTTATGGGCCTGACGGGTGAAAAAAACCAGCGACTGTTCCGACCGTTCCTGCTGAATAAGTTGTATGCGTGTGCGCAGTTCATCTCGCAGAGGCACCCGGTCAATAGTCAGGAATGCAGTTCGTTTAAATTCGTCAAAGGGATCTTCGGCGCTTAATAAGGGGCGGCGATAGAAAATGCTGTTGCCTTCACGGCGAGTCGATACCAGACCTGCGGTAGCAAGGATTTTGAGATGATGACTGAGGGTGGATTGGCGAATAGCGAATATCCGGCAGATCTCCAGAACACCAAACGATTCGGTGCGCAGCAGCCGTAAAATCTCCAGGCGCAGGCTATCGGCCAGTGCTTTGCAAAGCAAAGTAAGTGCATCAACATCATCAAAATTTTGATTGTGGTGTATATGCAATGAGGTAGCCGTCACGTGGAATAGTCCTGCCGAGCACTTGAATGTGGAGGGGACTATAACAGCATTGGTATCTATATCAAAATAAATTGATATAGAATTTACCCCGCACTCCAGGCAGGTAGAATTGCACGGGCCGTCATCAAGGGGTGACAGTTACGTTATGAAAGTCAGCAAAATTACCTGCTCCGTGTAGCATATTCTCGCTATGTGCGGGAAAATACCCCGCTTTTACGACCCGCCGCTTACAGGAGCACTCTTCGTATGTCCAACCCAATTTCTCCGCGCAGGGAACTGGCCAACGCCATTCGGGCATTAAGTATGGATGCCGTGCAGAAGGCTAACTCCGGTCATCCCGGCGCTCCGATGGGCATGGCTGACATCGCCGAAGTGCTCTGGAATGACTTTCTGCAGCACAATCCCGGCAATCCACAGTGGATGAACCGCGACCGCTTTGTGCTCTCAAACGGCCATGGGTCCATGCTGATTTACTCGCTGCTACATCTGAGCGGTTACGATTTATCGATTGACGATCTTAAGAACTTCCGTCAGCTGCATTCAAAAACACCTGGTCATCCTGAGTTTGGCTATACCCCTGGCGTTGAGACCACCACCGGTCCACTCGGGCAGGGTCTTGCCAATGCTGTGGGTATGGCAATAGCTGAAAAAACCCTGGCGGCCCAATTCAACCGCTCAGGCCATGAGGTGATTGACCATTACACCTATGTCTTTGCTGGCGATGGCTGTCTGATGGAAGGGATATCTCATGAGGTCTGTTCACTGGCGGGTACGCTGGAGCTGGGCAAGCTGATTATGTTTTACGATGACAACGGCATCTCTATCGATGGCGATGTAGAAGGATGGTTTACCGATGATACGGTTAAGCGTTTTGAAGCTTACGGGTGGCAGGTGCTGAGTGTTGATGGGCATGATTCAGCGCAGATTCGCACAGCAATAGAAGCGGCTCGCGCTGAGACCGCACAACCCACTATGATTAAATGCCGGACCATCATCGGTTATGGCGCTCCTACCAGGAAGGGCACCGCTGAAGCGCATGGCTCACCGCTGGGCGCAGATGAGATAAAAGGTGCACGTGCGGCACTGGGCTGGCTGCACGAGGCGTTTGTGGTACCGGCAGATATTATGGCGGGCTGGGATGCGCGTGAAAAAGGGTTTCAGGCCGAATCCCGTTGGAAGCAGAAGCTGGTGGTCTATGAAGAAGAGTTTCCTGTGCAGGCCATGGAACTGGTGCGCCGAGTTAAAGGCGAATTGCCTGGGCATTTTGCTGAGCGTGCAGACGCTTATATCCAGAAATGTCATGACGCGGCTGAAAATATCGCCAGCCGCAAGGCTTCACAAAATGCTCTAGGAGCTTACGGGGAACTGCTGCCTGAGTTGATCGGTGGCTCTGCGGAT
>JBDNGQ010000002.1:0-6294 GCA_041689205.1 Pseudohongiellaceae bacterium
CGCTTACAGTAACAGCCGCCCTGATATGAATATTGCAGCGCTGATGGCGCGCGGCGAACCAGCGCTTAGTGATGCTGAAGCGCAGGCGTATGCGGCACCGTTTCCGGATGTGCACTATAAGGCAGGGGTACGACGCTTTCCAAACCTGGTGCCGGATAATCCTGATGCAGACGGCGCGGCTATCTCGCGACAAGCCCGCAACTGGTTCCAATCAGAATGGAACGGCCGGACATTTATGGCCATCGGCATGCGCGATCCGGTGCTGGGGCCACCGGTGATGCATAATCTGCGCAAGCTGATCAAAGGCTGCCCGCCGCCGATGGGGATTGCCGAGGGCGGTCACTTTGTGCAGGAGCACGGCGAGGAAATTGCGCGGCGCGCATTGCAGGAGTTATTTGAGTCTGATAAAAGTCAGTGATCTGTTTGTGATAGAAATGAGGAATAATGGTTTGGCCATGTACATAAAAGATGTACGTAAGTAAAAGTTTGTCGTGTCACTTTCAAAAAGGCAGGAACACCTGCGCATTTTCCGCTATAAAAGCAGGCAGCTAACGTTACAAGTCGCAGCAACAATAACAATAAAACAGATTTAGCGAGGGTTGAAAATATGATGAGTTTTAAGCGAGTCGCCTGTACGTGCGCACTGCTCAGTTTATCGAGTGTCTGGCAGCAGAACATGCTGGCACAAACTGCTGAAGACGCCGGCACAGCGCTGTTAAGTCGGCTAACCCCGGTCACCGATGCGATGCTGCGTAACCCGCCCGCTGAGGACTGGTTGATCTGGAGGCGCACCAATGACACCTATGGGTTCAGCCCCCTGAATCAGATCAATCGCGACAATGTCGCCAAACTGACGCAAGCCTGGCGTCTGCCGCTGGAAGCGGGTTCCAGTACTCCAACACCGCTGGTTCATGATGGCGTGCTGTTTCTGCTCAGCGTTAATGACACGCTGCTGGCGATGGATGCCAGCAATG
Organism: Pseudohongiellaceae bacterium; assembly: GCA_041689205.1. Lineage (GTDB taxonomy): Bacteria > Pseudomonadota > Gammaproteobacteria > Pseudomonadales > Pseudohongiellaceae > JAVVEG01. Next base: position 975 of record JBDNGQ010000002.1, read on the forward strand.
GCAAGGAACTGTGGACCTACAAGCACAAGTCTGAGGGCAGCACCGCGAGCTCAAAAATTGGTATTGCGCTGTACCAGGACCTGGTGCTGATGCCAACCAACGACCTGCATATTGTTGCGCTGAACAGCAGGACCGGCGAGGTGGTCTGGGATCATGCCATCGCTGATGTCAGCAATGGACGCCGCCCGCATTCCTTGCGCAGCGCGCCAATGATCGCCAATGGCAAACTGATTCAGGGCGTTACCGCAACCATGGTTCCAGAAGGCGGATTCATTGTTGCGCTGGATCTGGAAATGGGTGAAGAATCCTGGCGTTTTTACACGGTGGCACGGCCCGATGGTCCGGGCGGCAACACCTGGAATGGTATTCCTTTGAGTGCCCGCAGCGGTGGATCGGTATGGATGCCTGGCAGTTATGATCCGGAACTGGATCTGGTCTATTTTGGCACTGCGCCTACCTATGACACGGCACCCTTGCTGCTTCCGGTCAATGAACCAGGCGTCAACAATGATGCACTGTACACCAACGTGACACTGGCTTTGCGCCCGGCGACTGGCGAGCTGGTCTGGCACTACCAGCACATCGCTAATGATCAATGGGATCTGGACTGGGTATACGAGCGGCAGCTGATTAATGTGCCGGTAAATGGCGTGATGCGAAAGGCAGTAATTACGGCTGGCAAAATGGCGCTGTTTGACGCGCTGGATGCGGCCAGCGGTGAGTATCTGTTCTCTCTTGATATGGGCCTGCAGAACCTGATCAAGGAAATCGATCCTGTCACCGGCAGGAAGATAATGAATCCCAATGCCACGCCCAATGCAGAAGATATGAACCTGGTGTGTCCGTTCGCCGCGGGAGGCAGAAACTGGCAGTCAAGCTCCTACAATCCGACCAGCAAAATTCTGTTTTTGCCGATCATTGAGATGTGTATGAATGGGGGGCCAACAGGCGTGGGCAGCATTCTTTCCACTGGCGCCCCGATGGAGCCAACGCCTTTGCCTGGCAGCGATGGCAAATTTGGCCGTCTGCAGGCGGTAAGTTTTGAGACGCGGGAATTGCTGTGGGATTTCCGTGAAATGGCACCGCCTACTACCGCAATAGTAGCGACGGCTGGCGGCCTGATATTCGGCGGCGCACTGGATAACACCTTCAAGGCAATAGATGATACGACTGGTAAAGTGCTGTGGCAGACAGATACTGGTGATGTGCCAGCCTCATTCCCGATTACCTATGCTGCAGATGGCAAACAGTATGTCGCCGTGGTAGTCGGGCAACCGACCATTCATGCCGGTGTGTTCAAGGGTGCCATGTTCGAATTAACGGGTGGCGCTGAGGGACCGATTGGTCGCCTGCAGAGCAGCGGTGCGGCATTGATTGTTTATGCATTGGAGTGACAGTAGTGAGTGATGGCGCTCAAGCAGCAACTGGCTGGTTGAGCGCCCGCGCCCGAATTTATTCTATTCAGCGATTTCTGACAAACGGGCACCGGCAAGAATTCCCGGCATCGCATAATTGCCCTCGTGGCAGGCATATTCATACAGCCCTTCGCTCGGCTGCATTTCCAGTTCACCGGTCCAGGCTTCGCGGTAAAGATCCGGATCATCGATGGTGAACGTGTAATTCAGGGTATTCTCCCTGCTGATGCGGAAACGCTCGGTAATGACGGCATTCTCGGAGGTGTAACCACCACCGCGGGAAACCTGTTGTGGATGAAATCCTTTAGTCATTACCACCAGCTCGTCGCCTTCGTAATAGCCGACAGAATTACCCTGCCAGCGCGGTATCAATGTATCCGGGAAATCAGTATCTATCGCAACAATGCGCGCATCGGTAACCATTTCCGCCAGAATCATGACGTGGGTTGGTGACTGAACGATTTGCATATTGTTGTTATAAAGCGATGGGGTAAAGGGAACGACCGTCGAAAAGCTGATCAGGCAGCGCTCGGAGAGCGGAAACCCTTCAGGTCCGGCATTTTTCTGCACACCATCAAAACTCATCTGAGCACGCTGTGCGGCACGAGCCTGGCGGCCGGTTTCACTCCAGGGAATTCGACCGTCCTCTGGATAAATGATGAAGGAGGTTCTCAGTTCGCCATTGACGCTGCCCAGACCCTCGCGGATATCAATCCAGAACGTATTGTAGGCGCCGACATTGTCCGGTCCCGGCGCTTCTGCGCCAGAGGCTTCCAGTAAGATTGACCATTCTTCGAACGAGGGCACCAGTTCGCGCATTTTTTCTTCGCTGATCACCAGTGCGCCTTCGAATACGGGCGAACGTTCCATGCCGGTGCGGGATGAGTAATCCCAGCTGCCCTGCACGTCTGGTGCACCCCATGATGTTTTAGGAGGCTGAAAGTCTGCTGCGCCTGCGATAGTGCTTGATAAAAGTGCGGCGGATAACAACGCGAAGGTTACTGAATTTTTTACGGGGTAGAGTTTCATTGTTATTGCTGCTCCCTTTTATAGAGGTCGAATAAGTGGTCGTGGGTAATATGGCTTCAGGCAGTATAAACTTCAACCTGGCTTACGCCAAGTCTGCAACTTTTTTGCGCAACCGTGGGCTCCATTTGACTCGTTATTGACTGCTTCCATCGCTGACCAGCGTAGAAAACAGCAGTTGCCCCGCCAATAAGAGCAACACGCCTCCCATTAATCGGTCCAGCCAATGGCCGAAACGGTCAAATATCTGCCGCACTCGCCTCAGGGTGAAAAATACGGCTACACCCGAGAACCAGGTGCCTGTGGCCAGTGCCATATAGATACCGTAGCCGGCCAGCACCAACGGTGGCGTGCTTGGGCTGATAATGACTGAGAACAGGGACACAAAGAACAGCGTTGCTTTGGGGTTGAGCACATTGGTCAGAAATCCCAAGCGGAAGGCGGCCATCGCACTCTGTGGTCTGGCTTTACCGGCTTCGACATGAAGATCACCAGGTTTTGCGCGCAGCGCCTGAATCGCAATCCAGCTTAAATAGACAGCTCCGATGATTTTCAGGACAGTAAACAGTGTAACCGATTGCTGTATCAGCAGGCCGATGCCAAGCAGGGAGTAGCTGACATGCACCAGAATGCCCAGGCCGATGCCAGCAGCGCTAAGCAGCGCATTGCGGCGGCTCTGGACCAAAGCCTGGCGGATCATAATCGCGAAGTCAGGGCCAGGGCTGGCAACCGCCAGAACATGAACCACGGCCACGGTGAGGAATTCGGTCCAGTAGCCCTGCATTGCTTGTCTCCGGTTTTTATTGCTGTGGGCCACAGGGCTCGGGGCGCTTATTCTTGCAGATCAATATCCGGCCGGCAATCGCGCCGGTAGATTGGACTTAAAGACCGATAGGTTTTATGCTGGCCCTCAGCCGCTTGCACTCGCAATCAGTCTGGAAGTCTTCAATCAATAATATTACAAGGAGCCGCCATGACGTTCTCACCGAAACTGCTTTCTTCTGCCATTATCTGCACCGCCGCATTGCTAGCTGGATGCAGCGATCCTGCGTCAACCAATGCGACAGCAGCCACCCCCGAAGCAACGTCAGCGCCGATGGCCGCTCCGATGCCTGCCACTGCAATGCCTGCGGGCAATGTTATCAGCGGCGAAGGCATGCTAAATCCAAATCCCGTAGTCACCCAGAACTGGGGCGAACTGCCAGAGGGCCGGACGTGGGGCTCTTCAGCCGGCGTCGATATTGATCCGATTGATGGTCAGTTGTGGGCTTATGAGCGCTGCGGTGCCGGGAGTTTTGGAGATGGAGCGCCAATCACCTGTGACACTAACCTGGTCGACCCGATTTTCAAATTTGATCGCATGACTGGCGAGGTGCTGGCCAATTTCGGCGCCGGAGTCATGGTGACGCCTCATGGCATTCATGTGGACAGCGAGGGCAACGTCTGGATAGCGGATTTCGCTACCAACGCCGACCAGACCAAAGGCCAGCAGGTACACAAATTCAGCTCCACTGGTGAGCTGTTATTAAGTCTGGGCACCCCCGGTAAAACCGGTAACGACGGGGCCCACTTCAATCAACCGAATGATGTCATTGTCGGCCCTGACGGTAGCATCTATGTTTCCGATGGTCACAGCGGCCAGGGCATGACCACTAACCAGGCAATGGCCGAGGGTCGTGCAGCCGGCCTGACTGCGCGCATCATGAAGTTTGCGGCGGATGGCACCTTCATCAAGCAATGGGGCGAGATTGGTGTGCGGCACGGTGAGTTCCGCACCCCACACGCAATGGAGTTCGATTCACGCGGCCGTTTATGGGTAGCTGATCGCGGTAATCACCGACTGGAAGTCTTCGATCAGGAGGGCAACTATCTTGAGTCACGCTATATGTTCAGCCGCGTCAGTGGCATCTTCATTACTGCCGATGACATGCTCTACGCTATCGATTCTGAGTCCAGCCCGACCAATCATGTTGGCTGGCGCAATGGTGTTCGTATCGGGCACATCGATCATGATCATGTGACTGCTTTCATACCCCCTTTCGAGCGCGATGACCGGGTATACCAGGGTACTGCTGGTGAGGGTGTTGCTGTGGACGCAGAGGGTAATGTCTATGCTGCTGAAGGCCCCAACTCCCTGAGCCAGGCAGGAGGGGCGTTCACGAAGTACTCGGTCAGGTAACTCATCGGCCTACAGAGCCGCTGTCGAATTCCTGCTGTTGTATTTCAGCATGAAGCTTCGCAGCGGCAGGCCGTTGCACTGCACTATTGATTCCAGATTGCTGACCCCACTGAAGTGGGTCTGCTTCAATGTTTCAAACTTTTCGGTGGAAGTGATTGACGCAACGCACAGCTCGGTGACAGGTGATGCATCAGCGGTTTTCACAGTAATGAAGCCTGTGGACGGGGCTTCAGGGCTATCGGCTTTTGCAAAACGCAATACCGGCACCCCATTGCAGGCCAGGCTTGACCAGTCAGATCGGCTGACGTCAAGTTCTGCGGCCTTCATGCGGGCGGCGGTTAGTGAAGTCACTGCAGCCATGCAAACTGAGCTGGGCGCTGAATCATCGGCCGCCGTGTAAACGACTTCAGAAGCATGAGCGCTGGCAGCAACGGAGGCGGCCAGAAACAAAGAAGCACTGATTAATTTTTTCATGACAAATCTCCAGGTTAAAAATAAGTGGGTTACTAAAAGTTACACACACCAGAGATTTAGCAAGCTTGGTGCCAACTTTTAAATACGCCATGGAGAATGTTAATAAAATGGATTTTTATCGTTGATATTGTTGAATATTATTTTAAAAAACGAAGCATGTGCGACAGCGAATCTGCTGGCGTCGACCGATTTCGCCTTCCGGATTAGTGCATGATTTTGGTCATCA
>JBDNGQ010000003.1:0-11658 GCA_041689205.1 Pseudohongiellaceae bacterium
AGAGTCTTTGATGTACAGGACATATGCTGAGCACAGTGCCACCAGAGTTACCACCAGCGCCCCGGTCATGGCAAAAACGATCGTAAACCAATCCATAGTGTGTACCAGTTGTTAAAGTTCGGGAGTCTGCGCTGTTTTCGTCAGAGCAGTCTGAGGCTGCTCTGAGGGCGGGACAGGCGCTGGGCTCCCTGAGTTCGGCTCAGAGCCCATTGCACGTCGACTGCCTCGATGCCTGCAAAATTTCCAAAGGCAGTTACTGTCAATTCTGCAGGAGTTGATTCGTTATGGCACTGAAGTTCAAAAATAACTTTGAACCCTGCGTGCCCACCAGAGGCATGCGGCGGCGCATTTGAATGGTCAGCTTCAAGTGCGCCATGGGTAGCGCTGATGTCTGTAAACTGCCCGGTAGCCACTGCGTGTGACTGGACCAGGTCACAGTTGAGTGCCGAAAGGCGTAATATGCTGTCAGGTTCTTGCAGCTTCAGCAGGGCACTCTGGATTGAGTTCCGCTCAGCTTTATGCTGCGGAGCATGCTCGAAACCGACGATATTAATGGCGGGGGTTTCAAATTCAATCAACAGCGTTAAGCGGTCCTGAACCAGGCTTAGCTGAGACGCTCCGTGTACATGAGCACTCGCATCGCGATGCACATGCTGTGCTGAAGCACTGGCCATTGAGAGCGCAAGAACCGGGATCAGCAATGCAATAGTAAGCTTCATCTACGCCTCCAGTTGCTCCTGCACGGAAAAGGGGCTGTCCAGCGTCAACCAGTGAGCTTCACCCGCAGCCAGTTCATCATCCGTCAGCAGGCAGGTGTTCAACTGTTCAATCATGTGCTGCTGGTCGAGAGACTGGCCAATAAAGACAAGTTCCTGGCGCATATCGCCGAAGGGGGCTTCCCAGGTTTCCTCAATGTAGCTCAACGCTTCTTCGTCCGTGGGCCATTGATCTTTTGGAATGGCGTTCCAGAACGTGCCGACAAAACCGTGACGGGCAATGCCGCCCGCCTGGTTCCACTGCCCCGTCAGGGTTGGATGGCTGGCAAGCCAGTAGAAGCCCTTTGATCGGATCAGACGCCCGGCTGGCCAGTCCTGATGCAGGAATGCAAAGAAACGTGACGGGTGAAAGGGGCGGCGGGCGCGAAAGGTGACGCTGCTGATACCGTATTCTTCTGTTTCAGGTATGTGCTCACCACGCAGTTCGCGCAGCCAGCCGGGTGCCAGTTGTGCTTTTTCAAAATTGAAGCGATTAGTTCCGATGATCTTGTTCAGGGGAACCTCACCCGCACTGATCGGGACAATCTCAGCCTCTGGATTAAGACTGCGGATAACGGCCTTTACCCGGTCAAACTGTTCGGGGCTGACCAGGTCCGTTTTGCTGATCAGCACAATATCGCAAAACTCGATCTGATCGACGAGCAAATCAGAGACACTGCGCTCATCGTCCTCGCCAAGACTCTCGCCGGTTTCCTGCAGAGAGAACGCATCCTCGTAATCCTCCAGGAAATTGGCAGCATCAACGACGGTAACCATTGTATCCAATCGGGCTGTCTGCGAGAGGCTGACTCCGTGTTCGTCTTCAAAGGTAAACGTTTCCGCAATCGGTAAAGGCTCTGATATGCCAGTGGCTTCAATCAACAGATAATCAAATCGGCCCTGCGCTGCCAGTGCATTGATCTCGGTCAGCAGGTCTTCACGCAAGGTGCAGCAGATGCAGCCATTACTCATCTCGATCAGTTTTTCATCGGTGCGGTTGAGAGTGACATCGTTGTTGACGGTCTGGGCATCTATGTTGATGTCGCTCATATCATTGACGATAACAGCGACCTTAAGGCCGGCACGGTTTCGCAGCACATGATTAAGCACGGTTGTTTTACCTGCGCCAAGAAACCCGGAGAGTACGGTAACCGGCAGCAGGGGGAGGGTGGCGCTGGAGTTCATGGAAATGCTCAATCACTTTGTTTATTTATGTTATAACATAACATATGAAAACGAAAACTGTAAAGCAGTTATTTGGCGGGCTTGCTGGGGCTGTTGCTCAGACTAGCTGCTGAGACGAATTGCAAGCGAGCGTCGGTATGCCAATGTGGCCGGCAGACCTGCGAGCAAGAAGGACAACAGGAGAGCGGCGCCCAGATAAGGCAGAATCTCTGGAGTCAGAACCTGAGTTGACACAAACAGACCGTAACTGGCGCTGATCCAGTTGGCGGACAGGAAAAGAATCAAGGTCAGCATAACTATGCCAGACAACAACCCAAGCAGAGTCATCAGCAGTGCTTCAGTCTGGATCAACAGGAACAGAAAACCAGGTCGGGCACCAAGGGCACGCAGCACCGCCAGCTCCCGCTCCCGCTGCTGCAAAGTGGATAACAACATCGTTGCCATGCCGAACAATGCCGATACCAGCACAAGCCCGGCAATGAGCGTCAAAACGCGCTCCAGGATATTCATCATCTGCCAGAGTTCAGCCAGGACGACGCCGGGCATGATCGCGATCAGAGGCTCCTGCCGATATTCATTAATTTCGCGCTGGATGCGAAAACTCAGCAGCTTGGACTCAAGACCAATCATGAAAGCGGTAATTGAGTCAGGCACAGGCCCTGTGCGATGCACTGCTTCAAGGCTTTCAAGACTGATGTGAATGGTCTGATCCACCGGAGTGCCCGTTGGGGCCAGGATGCCAGTCACCGTGAATGGATACTGGGTGTGATTGGCAAAGCTCACCGAACCGAGTCCATGTGCCACCACAAAACTGTGTCCCGGTTGATAACCCAGGCGGGCTGCTACTTCAGCCCCCAGTACGGCTTTAAAGTCCGGGACCGGAGGAGCATCCAGCTGCGAGCGATAATCTTCAAAGGGGCTGCCCTGTTGCAGGTGCAGGGGCATGGCACTGCCGTATTTAAAATAACGAAAGTAATCACTGGTGGTTCCCAGCACCCGGTAGCCTCGATGCGAATCTCCAAGAGAGATTGGAATGCTCCACGCAATGCCTGGCTTACTTATCATCTCTTGATAGCTTTTCCAGGTGACATTATTGGTGGCATTGCCGATATGGAAAACGCTGTAGAGCAACAGGTTGACCCCACCTGTTCTGGCTCCCACGATCAGGTCAACGCCAGAAACGGTTTTACTGAAGCTGTTACGAATCTCCTGGCGTAGATGTTCTACACCAAGTACGACGATGGTGCTGAACATAATCGACAACACGGTCAGCAGGACTGTCAGGCGGCGGTTCAGCAAACTGCCGATTGCGAGTTTAAGAAACATTGTCTGATTCCGTTTTCGAGTCCTCGGCAGTGGCGGTGTTAATACTGCGCAAATCCACAATCTGATCAAAGTGGGACGCCAAACTGTGGTCATGACTGAAGAGCAGAACGGTGCTTTGATTCGCCAGCGCACCCTGGAGCAGGGCGCTGATGAATCCATCCCTGGCATCGGCATCCAGGGCAGACGTCGGCTCATCAGCAATGATGACAGGCGGCGCATTAATCAGGGCTCGGGCTATTGCCACACGTTGCTGCTGACCCACGCTCAGGCGGGCGGCTTTCTCACCGGCACAGGAGCGGGGCAGGCCAAGCTGGTCAATCAATTCCATTATGCGGCCGTCAATATGCCGACGAGAGTTTCGTGTGGTTCCGCTGCGGTCGAATGCCAAACCAAGCCTGATATTGTCAGCAACACTCAGGTAGGACAGCAGATTGAACTGCTGGAAGATGACACCTGTGTAACGAGCGCGGAAGCGGTCCCGCGCCCGCGTGCTGAGCTGGCAGATGTCGGTACCGTTTATGATGATATGACCTTTATCGGGTTTGGCAATTCCGCAGAGAAGATTTAACAGAGTGGTTTTGCCACAGCCAGACGGACCATGCAGAAATACCCGGGCTCCGGTGTGCACCTGCCACTGGGGGATAAAAATAACGGGAGGACCTGCACGCTTCCATGAGAAACTCAGACCCGCGATATTGATGGCTAATGTCATTCTATCGACTCTTGCAGACTACTGGTCTGTTAATGAGAGTGACCGTTGATTCGTGATGTTATAGTATATCTTTTTTAATTTCTACTCAGGGGGCACCATGCCTGCAGCCAGCTGTTACAGTCTTCTCTCGCCCGTCCGTGGCCTCTGCCTGTCCGGGCTGTGTTTACTGATGCTATTGCCAGCTTCATCAGCCAGCGCAGCTGAAGACGCGTCAGCCTACAAAGAGCTGGAATGGACTGATTTAATACCCGAGGCAGACCTGCAGGCGCTGTTGAATCCCCCGAGCTGGATGATGGACGTTGAGGATGGCTCGGACGCCGATGACCTGACACTGCTATCGGAGGAGCGCGAGCCCGACGAGCAGGAAGCGCGATTTATGCAGGCTTTGAAATCCAGTGAGGTGAAGCAGGAGCTGGATAATCAACGTGTCAGGGTTCCCGGATTCATCGTTCCGCTGGCTTTCGACGACCGCATGCGAACCATCGAGTTCTTTTTGGTGCCTTACTTTGGCGCCTGCCTGCACTTGCCCCCGCCCCCTCCGAATCAAATAATTTATGTGAATTACGAGCTGGGTATCGAAATGAATCAACTGTACGAACCTTATTGGGTAGAAGGCGTCTTGAAGACGGTAAGCGTTTCTAATGCGGTGGCAGAGTCGGCCTATCGGATAAGCGAGGCACGGATTCAGCTTTACGAATACGACGACGAGTAGCTGTCAAACCGGGTATAGGAAGAACAAAAGGTATCTCCTAATCAGGGCTGGTTGAAAATGATAAAACCGCTTTTTGTCCTCCAAAAGTTGAAGAACAGCATTATTCCTGCCTTGACCAGTTGTGATCAGATGGATTTCACCCGGAATCCAGACAGAGTCAGCCTTTACTCAAAGGGTGGGCAGAGAGTATGAGCTCTCGCTCCTTGAAGGTTCTTTCTCCGCTGTGCCGACAATCTGCCCTCACCTGCTCGGTCCACTCAAACGCGATCCCGAACAAGCCGGTGAACTGGTGTGTCCGTGGCATGGCTATCGATTCGATCTCGCCACCCGCAAGTGCCTCAAACCCAGTCACGCGCAATGTCGCCTGCCACCGATACCGGAAGTTCAGGAGGACGCTCACGGTAATCTGATTGCCCGCCTGGGTGTGGGATAGGACACTACTGAAAATCTGGATAACGAGCTGGAGCGGCTCGCCAAAGCCAGACACCAAAGCAAAAACGAAGTTGCCCGCAGCCTGTTACGTGCCAGCCTGATGAGAGAGCAACTGCGCATGCTTCATGATGAACTGGAGCCGCAAGCGCGTTCAAACGGCTGGCTTACTGAGGATGTATGCGACATAAACTGTCGCCGTAATGTATAAGCTCACAGTCATCGCAAGATTCAATACTGAAGATCTTCCGCAAATTTCACTTATTTTTTATAAGAGCAACTGCTGGACGAAACATAAACGTGTTGATTCTCCGGATTCCAAGTGTTAAAGCACATGAGTACCACTGCTCTGCAGGAATCGAATAGATAAAAAGAGGAATAATAATGAATCTTGAATTTGCAATTTCACTGGTCATCGCGGCAACAGGTGCCTTCTTTATCGGCTTGCTGCTGGCGCGAAGCCGGGCGGCCGCTGCAGTGGGGCGATTACAATCAGAGAGCGACCAGAGGCAGAGAGAATTCGATCTTCTTCAATCCAGACTTAATGAGGAAAGTGCTGCTCATTTACGGGCAGCCTCTTCAGTGCACGAGCTTAGAACTGAGCTTGCGGTAGCGGAACAGAAACTCTCTGGTGCCTCTGATCGCTTTGCTCAGCAGGGGAGAGACCAGGATTTGCGTCAGCAGTCGCTTAAAGATGAACTTCAGCAGCAGCGCAAAGATGCTGCCGATGCGGAAGCCCGCGCGGCAAAAGCAGAAAAAGAGTTTGCGGTGTTGCGAAGCACGCTGCTGGAGAAGGAGCAGAACTTTGCCCAGCAACTGAAGCAACTTGAAGAAAATAAAGTGGTGCTAAAGAATGAGTTTGAGAATCTTGCGAATCAGATATTCGAGGTGAAGGGTAAATCATTCACGGAACAGAATCGAAAATCTTTAGATGAGTTATTGAACCCTTTCAAGCAGCAGATCAACGATTTTAAATCGAAGGTTGAGAGTGTTCATATTGAAGGAACAAAGCAGCAGGCTGAAGTGCGTACTGAGTTAAAGCAGCTTCAAACCATGCATCAGCAAATGACTACTGAGGCACATAATCTGGCAACGGCGCTCAAAGGCCAGAAAAAGATGCAGGGCAATTGGGGCGAGTTAGTGCTGGAGAATGTATTGGACCTGTCCGGCCTCCGACTGGGCCACGATTATAAACGGGAGGTTAGTTTTACCAATGAAGAGGGCGGTCGCAGCAGACCCGATGTCGTGGTATATCTGCCGCAAGGCAAGCACCTGGTCATCGATGCGAAAGTGTCACTCAACGCCTACACCCGATATGTCAATGCGGAGGATGAGCTCGAGCGCAACCAGGCGCTGAAAGAACATGCTGACGCAGTTGCTGCGCGCATTAAGGAATTGGCTGATCGTGACTATTACAAACTCCATGGCATAAATTCACCAGAAATAGTTTTTATGTTCATACCGATTGAATCTGCCTTCGTCGAAGCACTGAAGGCAGACAGCACATTATTTCAAAAAGCCATCGAGCAGAATGTTTTAGTGGCCACCCCCACAACACTGTTGACCAGTCTGAACATTGTCCGGCAGTTATGGCGCTTCGAGGATCAGAATAAACACACAGCAGAATTAGCCCGCAAAGCAGAAGGCGTGTTCAAGAAACTGAAAGGCTTTCTTACCAGCTTCGAAGGCGTTAAAAAAGGCCTCGACAAAGCGCAGGAATCCTACGCAAAAGCCGAGGGTCAACTGGTCAGCGGTTCTGGCAATCTGGTTAAGCAGGTGAATGACTTCAAAAACCTTGCCCCGGCAATTAAAGACCAGCTTCCGGAGTACTTTACGGAGAAGGCGGTGCTTGAGTTGGTGCATTTGGAGCAGGGTGAGGTGGTTGATGAGGTTGTGTTGGAGGTGGTGGTGGAGGAATGAATAAGGGGGCTGGTTTCCAAGCAATAAAAATAGCATGACTGCTTGGAACACCTATATTCAGAAGCTGTTTAAAGAGCAAAATAGTAGTCTTTGATTTTTTTCGCCATTTTTATACGCCTTTGCTCCAGAAATACGTCGTAGTTTGAAAAACTATAGTCTGCTAAATGCAGTGGTAAGCAGTTTGTAATGAGATTTTTAGTGAAATCACTGGTTTTTAATATTGCACCGTACTTAGCTTCTCCGACTTCGCATTGTTCTAAAACAGATTTGATATATACCTCTGGCGCCTTGTCTCCAATTTTTATATTGACCTCTTGTTGAACATAAACAAAATTAGCGACCTGGTTATACCTGCCTAAGGACAGTCCCTGCTTCTTGAGAAAATTTCTAGGGAAAATGTGGTGAATGTCGCCATGATGCGTAAGCATATCTCGCACGGATATATCCTTCGATAAGAATCCCTTATCTCCCAGATTTACCTGTGCGGCAAGAAAGACTTTAAATGCTGGAGAATTTACAGTGCTGGTATTCAAATTTTGCACAAGCCCTACGGTCCAAAACGCCTCAGATAGTTCAGCGGCTTCGACAGATGCAATATAATCGCTAAAAGGCAGCTCTTCAGACAGTCCATCAATAGCTTTGATGTCTTGGTCCATTTGTGACTCTGGAGATGCAGAATAGCGTCCGGTAACTACGGAGAGCACGAACCATCGTCTGACCCAACTTTCAATATTCGGATTATTACCCAGATCACGTTTCAGTTTCAGGTACAGGATATATGCAAAATTAAGCACATTTCTTGAACGAATCATGCTCTTATCTACAAACCCCGCGGATCTGATGATCATAAGAAAACGTTTAAAGTTGGTTTCATTGCTGAATTCGATGATTCCCTCACTTAATCTGCCGAACGACGTCTCCTCTATCGCTTTTTCGTATGTTCTTGTTTCAAAGTTCCGCCCTGATAGGAGCCCAACAAGGTCGGATAATTTTCCCCGATTGAACTTTGTAGTGAATGCAACTCTAAGCATATCGGAGTAACTCGGATCATATAGATCATCGTTCTCATTGCGGAGCCATCGAATATTATTGAAGTGTTCTGTTTCTGCAAAATCCTTATCATTCTGCTCAATGTGTTTGTAAAATTCTGGTGCGGTCGCTAAATGACAAAAGTAATCGATAGCTTTACGCAACAAAGTGCCATTGAATTCCTCATTAGCGGCAATTTTAGACATGGCAAAATCAGCCTGACTCAGCACGACACCTTTAGAGTTAATGCGGATAAATATCTCGGTGACAATTTCGATCTCCAGATCAGAGGCCAGTTCAATGAGGCCAATCTGTTTTTTAACGATGTCAGTCAGGCGATCCAAGCGTTCATAGATGACATCCTCGTTCTGTTCTGGGTTTAGTGCCAGGTAATCTTTAGCTACGTTGTGACTCTTCAGCGCGCCATTAATAATCGGAGCAATATCATGCAGCCAGGACTTGTCCTTATCGATAGCCGGGTTGGCAACCTCAAAGCGCTCCGTCAAAGGGTGAAATGCGATCCGAATTCTTACTTGTTTATAATCGCTATTCACGACCTGTTCGCCAACAATTGCTGCTCTCAGCGCCGTAACACGCTGTTGGCCATCAATTAATATTTTCTTCCCTTCTGCAAGGCTTCCGTCTTTAAGCTTTATTGTCGGGTTGCGCCAGGCAATGATGTAACCGATAGGATAGCCTTGGTAGAGGCTGTCCATCAAATCTCGTACTTCAGTGGCATTCCATACAAACGGGCGTTGTATCTCAGGTATCGCAATCTCCCCGGATTTCACCCAGGTTAAAATAGTTGCAATCAGGTGTTGATTGACGGAGTACTTTTGAGAAGTCATGACATTTTTCCTAATTGAAAATTTTTCGCTCGTTGTTATTCAGGTACAGTGAAGGCTTAAGGCTATCAATTACCGATTGTTATCGGTGCGTGCCACTCAGCCAACTGTTGGTTTGCCCGCAATTTCGCACGCTGGTGCTGCATCGCAATAAAAACACCGTCCACATCTCTCGTTTCAGCGTTAACCAGCGGCAATGCAGACTCAGCCTCAATAAAAAATTGGTGCTGCATCTTCTCATCATCAAGATACGCCCGCTCCCACCAGCTAAGGATATGCGATTTTGAACTCTGCATAAGCGCTGCCGAAGGAAGTTTGTCACCTTTTGCATTATTCGCAGCGGTCGTGGTCGGCATAAGGTTCCATAAGTCATTATTAAGCCATCGCGCCCAGGGAAAGCAGTGATCAACATCATATCTTTCCATGCGAAGATTTTTGTGGGTCCATACGCAGGATAAAGGCTGACCTTGTTGATTCAGTGATTTTATCCGTTCTCGGATTTTTGTAGTGTCGCGTATGCCTTCATCCCATCTCAAGGCGCGATCGTAGATACTGGTATCGTATCGAAGCGACCAGGTCTGCATCAGTCTTACCCATTCATTGAGAATTGCCGGTTCGAGCCAGCAGGCATACTGACTGAAACTTTGCCAGAGTGCTGCGGGTATCTTGAAAGTACCGAATGCCTGGAGAGATTCGCGAGTGATCTGCCAGGGTTTGTTGTTATAGCGCAAATTATAGGTTTCGCAGTTAAAAACCTGTCGGTTCTGACCGGGCCATGTGATGTAGTTTGCGGGCATATCTTTAATGTTGACACATGCATCACGAATGGCTCCCACTAAAAGTCGCGCAGTGTCGGAGCCAAATGAAGCGCCTATGCGAAGATCAAACGGTGAAAGGTGATGCAGGTTGTAAAAATGGGGTTTCGTGGCCCAACCATATCCGGTTTTATTGTAGTGGTTTGCGCTTGGGGTTTGGATCAAATTGTGCTGAAGCACCAGCGGCATATAGATTTTAAGCCAGTAAAGGCCTACAAGGCCGAAAGGAATCTCCACCCAGTCTTCTGTGCGACGAATGGCCATGCCTGGTGCGCCCTCCGCGATGCGAATCAGCACTCTCAGTAAGCCGAGCTTATACGATGCCGATTTGTTGTCGTTGATAATAATATGCCGCAGGAGTGACAGGCTGCCGGTGCCATCATCCGGCAAGGTGAATACCAGACAATCCCACTCGATCCCGTCTCGTAACACGTCTGGCTCGCGCCGACGAACCCGCTGCGTCACCAGTGCGCGATCCTGAGCGTAGCTGATAAGCTCATCGGAAGTAACGGGATGAAAGCGGCCGGCTTCGTCTTCACCATGCCGCAGACTGATTATGAGAATGCCACCCGGCGCCAGCAATTCGCTGACCAGGCGCATGGCGCGCTCATGCTGCGTGGGCAGCAAATGCATCCAGACGGCGCTGATAAGTATTAGCTGAAAGCGTTGATCGAGTGATCGCAGCTTTTTGAGTTCAGGCAGGCAGTCGTCCAGCCAGGTTACTCCGCCCGGATGGCAGAGTTCTGAGTTGGTATGATGCGCGCCCAGTTTGCGTAATTCTGCACTTGGCTCTACAGCGATTACATCCCAGCCCTTTGAGGCCAGCCAGCAGGCATCGCGACCTGATCCTGCGCCGATATCGCAGGCGAGGCCGGGCTGTTCGGGCAGCAGGTCTAACCAGCTACGGTGAACAGCCTCTGGTTCGAGTTTCTGGTATCGCTGAAACAAAGCATCGGCGTTCTTTGTGTAGTAATCCATAGGCAAGCGTAGCTCTATTTGTTGTTGCTGCCAGTCTACAAAAGATTCATGACTGATTTCAGTTTTTATTTTGTTGTTGCAACCATGTCTGGCCGGCTGGGGTAAGGCGATATTTCTGCAGGGGGCTGCGCGGTTTGTCAGGCAGTGTCATTTCTATCAATTTCAGATTCACTGCAGTTTGCTGATAGTGTTCCCGAAAATGTTTTTCGTCTTTCAAGCCCAGCGCTATCATGATTTCCGTCCGCGCCATATCACTGGTCAATACAGCAAGCAATCGCGCAACCTCGGGAGTGACTGAGGGGGTAGCTTCGGGGGCGACTTCGGGGGTGACTTCGGGGGTCGCTAAGGGCGTACTAACCCATTCAGCCTCTGGCCGCCAGATCACCGCACTGAATTGGTTGCCCGACACGTCATCAATCAACTCAATCCGGGGCCACTCTCTAAGCGCACGCGGAATGCCGCTCCCGATGCCCCGATAGGGCAATATCTGCGAGGCGTGCTCTGTCAATGTCGGGTTGCGACGGTTGGTTTTACCGTGCCGGATGTCCTCCACGCTCAGACTGTCGGGCAGGTGGCCGGGACTGATAATTTCTACCCGGTTTGCAAAAACCATGAGGCGTATCGAGGCGCTGGTGAAGTAGTCGCGGTGGATAAGGGCGTTGACGGCATGGGCCTTCCAATCCTCAGGAATAATCCCCAGATCAGTCTGCTTATATCCAACTGGCACAAAAGACTTCGTTGCCTGCAACTCATACTCCGTCGAGGTTTCCTGCACGGCCATCGCTTCGCTACCTAAGCTCATAGAAACTCTCTCTCAAACAGTTGAGCGCTGCTTTTGTTATTCATTCTTCGCTTCCTGCTTTTAGCTCGGCACTCTCAACTACTTCCCAATGGCCGCCTTTCTGGGGCCCGACGTATTTTAGTTTGCCTTGATCACCTAGTTTTTTGGCTG
>JBDNGQ010000004.1:0-3060 GCA_041689205.1 Pseudohongiellaceae bacterium
AAAAAGTAGTCCGGGTTTCCTGGTCAACCGCGTGTTGGGGCCGTATATGATGACGGCATTACGCATGCATCTGGAAGGCACGCCGGCAGAGGCTGTTGATGCTGCTGCGGAAGCCTTCGGTATGCCGATGGGTCCGGTGGAACTGGCTGATACCGTTGGTCTGGACGTGTGCCTGATGGTAACCGATGTGCTGGGAGACGGTCGGGGGCAAGCAGAACGAGAGTTCATTAAACGCTATGTCGATGCCGGCAAACTCGGCAAGAAATCCGGCGAGGGAATCTACCGCTGGAAGGATGATAAAGCGCAGAAGAGCGCTGAAAAAATCGCAGGACATGATCTTACTGTGATCAGCGACCGCCTGGTCAACGCCTACATCAATGAGTGCGAAGCGGCCCTGAAAGATGGCATCGTCGCTGATGCCGACCTGCTGGATGCCGGCATGATTTTTGGTACCGGGTTTGCGCCGTTTCGCGGTGGCCCGCTGTATTATTCTCAACAACATAAGCATGAACAACATAAGCGTGAACAAAACTTGCAGAAAACACCGCAGATTGAGGAATCCTCAGCAGCCGACACAGGAGAACAGCCATGAGCAATCTACAACTGCGACGCGTCGCCATAGTCGGCGGAGTAAGGATTCCATTCTGCCGCTCCAATACTGCCTATGCAGAACTCACTAACCTCGACATGCTGGCTGACACGCTGCAATTGCTGGTCGATAAGTATGGCCTGGCCGGTCGAAAAATCGATGAGGTAGTAGCCGGCGCCGTTACCACGCACGCTAAAGACTGGAATCTGGCTCGTGAAGCGCTGCTCAGCACCACGCTGTCGCCAGCGACTCCTGGCATCACCTTACAGATTGCCTGCGGTACTTCATTAGAGGCGGCATTAATGTCTGCGGCTAAAATCGCCAGCGGCCAGATTGATTGCGCCATTGCCGCTGGCTCCGACACCACCAGCGATGCCCCCGTGGTATTCCAGCGCAAGTTTGCCCGCCGTTTGATCCGGCAAGGTCAGGCCCGCAATCTTTCCGGTAAGCTTGCTCATTTTAAAGGCTTCAGTCTGGGCGAACTGACGCCTCAGGTGCCTGCGGCGGGAGAACCGCGCACCCGGCTTTCAATGGGACAGCATTGCGAATTGATGGCCAGAGACTGGGGCATCAGCCGTGCAGCCCAGGACCAGCTGGCACTGGCCAGCCACCTGAATGCGGCCCGCTCTTTCGATTCTGGATTCTTCGATGATCTGGTGATGCCTTATCATGGCGTGGCCCGCGATAACAATCTGCGTGCCGACAGCAGTATTGAAAAACTTGCTGCATTGAAGCCTGCGTTTGACCGCAGCGGTGAAGGCACATTAACAGCAGGCAACAGCACGCCGTTAACCGACGGGGCATCTGCGGTGCTGCTGGTCAGCGAAGAATATGCACTTACTCACCAATTGCCCATTCAGGCCTTCCTGACCCAGGGCCGCACCGCCGCAGTAGACTTCGTGCATGGCGACGGCTTATTGATGGCTCCTGCAGTGGCCGTTGCAGAGATGCTGCAACGCGCCGCGCTGTCGCTGCAGGATTTTGATTTCTATGAACTGCATGAAGCCTTTGCCGCGCAGGTTCTTTGTACGCTCAAAGCCTGGGAAGATGAGCATTACTGTCGTACCAGACTGGGTTTGCCGAATGCCCTTGGCAGCATCGATCGCAGCCGGTTGAACGTCCATGGCAGCTCGCTGGCCTTCGGTCACCCGTTCGCGGCTACTGGCACTCGCATCCTGGCAAATCTGGCGAAGATGCTGGAGCAGAAAGGCTCCGGACGAGGTCTTATCTCGGTATGTACGGCAGGAGGAATGGGAGTAACCGCAATACTGGAACGCTGAATTTTTTCAGCACTTTATATTATAAAGCTCAGTCATGTATTTCGCGGTGGCATCATCCCAGCTGAAGCGGCTGCGTGCTGCCGCCGCGCAGATAGACAGCCAGGTTTCAGGCTGAGCGCGCACTGCTATCGCATGCCTGACCGCTTTCAGCATGGCTTCTGCCTGCTCGGCCTGAGTGGTGCCGGTGAAGGCGAAACCATTCACCTCGTGCTCAACCGTGTCGCGCAGCCCTCCGACATGATGAACAATACAGGGGGTGCCAGCGCGCATGGCCAGCATCTGACTGATGCCGCAGGGCTCATAGCTGCTCGGCATTAAAAACAGATCACCAAAGACATACAATGCTTCCGCCAGCGGTTCTGAAAAGCCACGCAGGAATAAAAAATTTTCCCGGTGCGCCATCATCCTTGTGAAAAATTTTTCATACTGTTCGTCTCCACTGCCCAGCAGAATAAATACCCCATCACCAATTTCATCCAGCAGACATTCAAGTGCACTGCGGCTATGACCTTCGTGATCATTCATCGGCTCCATCAGCAGACGTAGTTTCTGATCGGTAATGCGACCTACCGACGTCAGCACTGGAGAAAATGCTTTGCGTTTTCTCCGCCATTTGTGCAATAAAGCCAACGCAAAAAAATGCGCAGCCGGTATGTAGTCATGGCTGAGTACCCAGTTTCTCAGCTCAGCCTCCATCAGATCAAAGAGCTTTGCCGGGTTGCTTAATGTCGGCGGCACCCAGGTATAATCACAGCCATTCAGAATCCCGATCAGCCGATTTTCTGCAGCCAGTATCTGCAGGTCATGTTCCAGCCCCTCTCCGCCAACGAAACCATGATCCGGATCACTGGGCCGCAGAATTTCCTCAGCGTAGCTCGGCGATACCGCGTGAACCTTGTCCGCAAGTTTGATGCCAGCGCGCATCAGATTAACGCAGTCGTGGTAGCGTGGATCCTTTATCAAGGCGATATCCGCGGACAATTGAGGAAACCAGCCGCGCAGCGAAGAAGCATTATGATCCAGGGGCCTGATACCCTGCAGAGAAAGATTATGAATGGTGTAAACCACCGGGATAGCCTGCAGCTGCTGATAAGCCGGCAGGTAACGACGCAGAATTGTGAACATGGCGGCATGCCAGTCATGCAGGTGGAACATATCCACTTCGGCAATGAGTTCATCTTTTAACAGCTG
>JBDNGQ010000005.1:0-3058 GCA_041689205.1 Pseudohongiellaceae bacterium
GATCCAAACACTGGTATCGACCAGAATCACTTGCCGCCCCGCATTTCGTCCAGGTCACCTTCCCATTTTACTCGGCCGCGCAGTTTGCGAATGTCCTGTTGCTGGCTTCGCAGGACAAGCAGCTTAAGCCCTTGTTCCACCACTTCTTTTTTGGTGCGGTATCCGGTTGCTTTGAGGGCCGCATCCATCAGGTTGTCGTCTATAACAATGTTGGTTCTCATAAATCACCTATTTGTGTGTACTACAAACAATTTTATACACACTCTAGCATGGGCAAAAAAACATAACAATCAGCTGCAGCGGAGTAATTCACGCTGCGCTTCCAATCGCCCGCTGAGCAGGGCGTTATACAGAGCGCTCGTCTTGACGTACGTACCCAAAGGCTTACATTGGTGAAAAATTGAACACATCAGAGGTACGTCATGATCGGAATTACAGCAACTGAGGCGCGCAGCAACCTTTATCGGTTGATTGACGAAACTGCCGAGTCTCACCAACCAATCATCATCATGGGTAAACGGAACAAAGCTGTCCTGGTTTCCGAGGAAGATTGGTCTGCAATTCAGGAAACGCTCTACCTGCTCTCTGTTCCAGGTATGCGTGAGTCTATTCGTGATGGGATGAATGCGATGAGGGACTGGACTGGTGACATGGAAGTTGGTTTACACCAGGCAAGCTCAGAAAGATGCGAAGAAGTTGGCCTCCAGCGGCCTCAAGCCAAAAACTCAGGAATTGTTGGCTCTAGTTGCGGAAGACCCATACCGCAAGCCGCCTCCGTTTGAGAAACTGATCGGTGATCTTGCGGGGGCCTGTTCACGCCGCATCAATATTCAACATCGTTTGGTGTATCAGGTGCTCGAGGACGAGCGGGTAGTGAAAGTTCTCCAGCTCTGGAGCCAGTACGAATAATGCATAACCAGTCGCTGTTGCCGGACAATTTTTCCACCGCTGCGCGGCTCCGCCCATCTGCACAAATTCCTTTTGAGCACAAAGCTCGACAGCTCATAATCAATTGCACGCGACCAGCTTTGCTGGCGCGTGCGTATGGGCCTTACAACTCGCGTATGCGGATATTGCGGAATTTAACCACATCGCCATGATCCTGCAGGCCGATATGGCCACGCTGCATGGCGCCAAATTCATTATGGTCTTTGAATTTGCTGTTACGCAGCATCGCAAACCATTCCACCGTCCAGCGCTCATAGCTGAGTACCATCACGTCGTTCAACCAGTGCTCGACCACCGGGCCTTTGGAGACGATACGTGCCTCATTCCACTCGCCAAAGGGTTTTGCACTGTGCGGGGTAATTGGCAGCAGATCATAAAGCGTGCCGGCCTTGCGATTGCCGTCTACACCGCGAAAACTATCCGGATGATTCTCGTCATCAAGAACCTGCATCTCCAGACCTGACCAGTAGATAGCCTGATCGGGCTGCTCCAGAATGTGATAAAAAATTCCGCTGTTGGCGCCTTTTTCAGCCAGCCATTCCATGCGCAGATCGAAATCGCCAAACGTGCGCCGGGTCATGATGTCGCCGCCCGAGGTCTCCAGCGGGTTCACTTTGGGCCGGAAGACCAAGGCATTATCTTCAATCTCCCAGCCCTTTGCCGGGAAATCTTCCTTGCCATACTGTCGCCACTCATCGGTGGATGAGCCATCAAACAGCACTATCCAGTCATTGTCATCAGCCGCATACGAAGCAGGAATCATAAGCAGTACCATCACTAAAAAGTATTTCATATCAGAGGTTCTCCAGTCCCAGGATTTTCCGATTCAGACCTGCATCGGGTTCTTGTCCAGCAAAGTCATCAAACGCTTTATCGGTCACCGTAATAATATGATCCTGGATAAACGGCGCACCTTCTGCAGCGCCCTGCTCAGGATGTTTAATGCAGCATTCCCATTCCAGCACCGCCCAGCCTTCATAACCGTACTGACTCAGTTTGCTGAAAATACTCACGAAGTCAACCTGACCATCACCCAGCGAGCGGAAGCGTCCGGGGCGGTCAATCCATTCCTGGTAGCCGCCGTAGACGCCACTGCGACCACTGGGGTTAAACTCGGCATCCTTGACATGAAACATCTTTATTTTTTCATGGTAGATGTCGATGAATTGCAGGTAGTCCATTTGCTGCA
Organism: Pseudohongiellaceae bacterium; assembly: GCA_041689205.1. GTDB lineage: Bacteria > Pseudomonadota > Gammaproteobacteria > Pseudomonadales > Pseudohongiellaceae > JAVVEG01. The sequence continues at coordinate 2,138 of JBDNGQ010000005.1, forward strand.
GAACAAAGTGGCTGGGATCAAATAACAAACAGGCTCTTGAGTGATTGCCCGCTGCCTCCAGGAACCGCTCGTAAGAAATACCATCGTGCAGGTCTTCACCGGCGTGAATCTCGTAACACAGATCGATGCCATGCTGCTCATACTCATCCAGAATCGGTACCCAGCGCCGCGCCAGTTCAGCAAAACCCTGCGCTACCAGACCGGCAGGACGCTGCGGCCAGGGATAAACGGTGTGCCACATCAGCGCACCGGGGAAAGTTGCGGCCGCATTCAAGCCCAGATTACGACTGGCTGCCGCTGCCATTCGCACCTGCTGAACCGCCCACTCGGCACGTGCTGTCGGTTTGCCGCGCAGCTGCTCCGGTGCAAAACCATCAAACATATCGTCATACGCGGGATGCACGGCGACCAGTTGCCCTTGCAGATGGGTGCTCAATTCCGAAATCGTCAGTCCAAAGGATTCGACCCGGCCCTTGTATTCGTCGGCATAGGTTTTACTGCTGGCCAGCTTTTCCAGATCGATCAGGCGCTTGTCCCAGGTGGGAATCTGCACGGCTTTGTAACCCAGGGCGGCGGCCCATTCGCAGATACTTTCAATGGTATTAAATGGCGCTTTGTCGTCAGCAAACTGGGCAAGGAAGAGTCCTGGACCCTTGAGTGTTTTCATCATAGATTTATTGCCGTCCATTTTTCGGTGGAAGTTGATGAAGCCAGCATCGCATCAATGAAGGCCATACCGCGCAGACCTTCATCGGCAGAGGGAAAATCGTAGTCCTGCAGACAGGTGAAGGTCTTGTTGCTGCAGTCATTCAGCGCCCGGGCGAAGTTGCTGTAGATATTCGCAAACGCTTCGATATAGCCCTCCGGATGTCCGGCTGGCAGACGCGTGTTGCTCAGGGCTGCCTGCGACAGATAGCCGGC
>JBDNGQ010000006.1:0-9937 GCA_041689205.1 Pseudohongiellaceae bacterium
GGTCGTGCTGGTTTCTGAACGCGGTCATTATTCTCTGAACAAAGCCGCCGACATCCTTGGCATCGGACGACGTCAACTGGTGCCGGTGCAGACCGATGCGCATAACCGCATTCGCATTGATCTGCTCGATCAGAAATGTGTGCAGATGGCCAATGAGGGCTATAAGGTCATGGCGATAGTCGGAGTCGCCGGCGCTTCAGAAACCGGCAATGTAGATCCTCTTAACGCCATGGCTGATGTCGCTGAGGCGCATGGTGTGCACTTCCATGTTGACTCAGCCTGGGGCGGTCCAACCCTGTTTTCGCGCACACACCGCAAACTGCTGCAAGGCATTGAACGGGCAGATTCAGTGACCATCGATGCCCATAAGCAAATGTATGTGCCTATGGGAGCCGGCATCTGCGTCTTTAAGGAACCCGAAACATTATCCAGTGTTGAGCACCATGCGGAATATATAATCCGCAAAGGATCCAAGGATCTGGGCAGTCACACCGTTGAAGGTTCGCGACCGGGCATGGCAATTCTGGTGCATTCGGGCCTGCATATTATCGGCAAACACGGTTATGAATTACTGATTGATCAAGGTATCGACAAAGCCCGCAGATTTGCTGGGATGATCAAAGACAGCGGCGATTTTGAACTGATCACAGAACCTGAACTGAACATTTTGACCTATCGGTATGTCCCTGAACAAATCCGCACCAGGCTGGACAAAGCCAACCCTGAACGCCGCAAACAGGCCAATGAGATGCTTAACTGGATTACTAAGAACATCCAGAAAACGCAGCGGGGAATGGGAAAATCGTTTGTGTCGAGAACGCAGCTTAACCCGCATAAATATCAGCGCGATGCGATTATTGTATTCCGGGTAGTACTTGCTAACCCACTAACGAATATGGAGATTCTCGAAGGCATGCTGGCCGAACAACGCGAAATTGCGGCTCGGCCCCGGCTTGCTGAGGAAATGAATAAGGTGCGGCAACTGCTACAGGAGTCTTAAGGTACAGAGTCCGCTTCGCCGGTGTCTTTGTCTTTCACCGGAACCATCAGGTCTTCTCTGCTCACCTTCATCCACAGCAACACATTGGCTGCAATATAGATAGAGGAGTAGGTTCCAACCACCACACCAATGATCAGGGCAATTGCAAAGCCCTGTATTGCCTCGCCACCCGCAATCAGCATGGCAAACAATACCAGCATGGTGGTAAAAGAGGTTATCAGTGTTCGGCTGAAAACCTGATTCAGTGAAATATTAATCATCTCGATGGGAGTTTCTACCCTCAGCATTCTAAAGTTTTCACGGATTCGATCAGATACAACTATCGTGTCATTCAACGAATAACCGATAACAGCAAGCAGAGCTGCCAGCACTGTCAGATCAAACGTGACCTTAAACAATGAGAAAAAGCCCAGAGTTATTATCACGTCATGCGCCAACGCTACCACTGCACCTATCGAAAACTTCAATTGAAAACGAACCGCCACATACACCATGACTATGCCAAGAGCGACCAGCAGTCCCATGCCACCTTTCTCTGCCAACTCCTCGCCCACTTTAGGCGATACAAACTCAGAACTTCTGACCTCTACCGGAGTACTGCTCTGCGCCTGCAGCAGGGCTAGAATTTCGTCTCCGATTGATGCAGCGTCTCTGTCTTCAGCGCCCGGTGCAGTTGGCACACGCACCAGCACAACGCGGTCAGATCCAAACGGAACCACTACCGCCTGATCATAGCCAGCATCTGCCAGCGTAGTTCGCATACCAGGCACATCGGCACTGGTCTCGTAACCGACTTCGACCAGCGTGCCGCTGGTGAAGTCCAGACCGAATTGCAGAGAATTTATCGCCAGGGAACCCAGTGATATCAGCACCAGTATAATTGAGCCTATCGCAGTGACTCTGCGCAGCCTCATGAAATCTATGTTCATTTTAATCGCCATAAATCAATCCTGTTGTATTCGCGATGCCCCGCACCGAGGTCAGTGGCCCTGTTAAGAGAGCAGAATATTTTTCCCGATGGAAAGTTTATCTACTCTGCGCCCGCCATAGATCAGGTTGACAATAGCCCGCGTCACTATGATGGCAGTGAACATGGATGTAATGATGCCAATCATCAAAGTTACCGAGAAACCTTTGACCGGTCCTGTACCGATAGTAAACAGCACCACTGCCACAAGAAATGTAGTCAGATTGGCATCCATTATGGTAGAGAAAGCACGATCGAAGCCTGCTGCGATGGCACCCTGCGGTGATAAGCCTGCGTCCAGCTCTTCGCGTATACGCGTAAAAATAAGCACGTTCGCATCAACCGCCATACCTACGGTCAGTACAATACCGAAAATACCCGGCAGCGTAAGCGTTGCGCCCATGATTGACATCACAGAAATCAGCAGCACCACGTTCACAGTCAGCGCAATATTCGCTGCAATACCGAACACCCGGTAGTAGGCCATCATAAATAACATCACCATACCAAAGCCCAGATAAACCGCTCGGGCACCCTGCTCAATATTCTCAGCACCCAGACTTGGCCCAACAGTAGACTCATTAACGAAATACATCGGCGCGGCCAGGGCGCCTGAGCGGATCAATAAAGACAGCTCATTAGCTTCGTTGACCGAAAGCCCGGTGATGACGAACTCGCGACCTAGTGCGGCACGAATCACCGCGTGACTGATCAAGCGCTTTTCTTCGAAACTTTCCTGCTGCTCAAGCAGATTACCCTGCTCATCGGGCACAAAAATGGTGCGGGTCTTGGTTTCAATCAGCAGGATATCCATCAGATTGCCGATATTTTCTCTGGTAACGCGGCTGAACTGCTGACCGCCTTGGGCATCCAGATTAATCACCACCTGTGGCATGCCCTGCTGGTCAAACGCAGAACGCACATTACTGACACGGTCACCCTGCAGAATGACATCATTATCCACACGCACCGTCTGACCACTGTATTCGAACGTTTCATAAGAAGTCGAAGGCGCACCAGGTCTGGATTCGAGATGAAATTGCAAAGTGGCAATGCGTTGCAGAATACGTTTAGCCTGCGCGGTGTCCTGCACACCAGGCAGTTCAATCACAATTCGATCCAGACCTTGCTGTTGAACAACCGGTTCAGAGACTCCGATGGAGTCAACCCGATTCAGAATGGTGGTGCGGTTTGCAGTGATGGTGTCGCGCTGCATCTGCAGAATATCTTCGGCAGTCATGCTCAGTTCAATAAAGAAAACCCCGCCCCGTTCGCGGGTAGTCAGCTGCATGTCGGCGAAATTTTCACGGATACTCGCACGTGCATCATTCCTGCTTGCTTCATCGTCAAAACGCAGTTCGATACCGTCATCAGCTAAAGTGAGGGACCTGGAACGAACCCTTTCCGAGCGCAGTTGCTGGCGAATATTGCTGAGCGTATTTTCCATGCGACGTTGAAGGGCAGCTTCCATGTCCACTTCCATGACGAAACGGACACCACCCTGCAGATCGAGACCCAGATTCATCTTTCCGGCAGTTACGGACTGCAGCCAGGCCGGTGTCGTGGGTGCCAGGTTGAGCGCCACAATGTAGCCTTCACCCAGACTCTGCTCGATAATGCTTTTACCACGCAGTTGATCGTCCAGACTACCGAAACGCACCAGGGCCCCTTGATCGGAAATTACCTCACCAAAATAAGGAATACTGACTGAGTCCAGCGCATTGGTCATACGCTCCAGATCGGTCTCGGTTACCACTTCAGTCTCATGTGAAACCTGAATAGCAGGATCATCAGGAAACAGGTTAGGCGCTGAATACAGCATCCCCAACAGGATGATCCCGACAATCATTATGTTTTTCCATGCAGGATATTTATTTAACATTAAACGGTCAGCTCTGTTGCTGCGCCGGTATAAGCGGCACGATCAGGATTTAAATGAAGCAGTTCACAGCCTTCAAATGGATTTGATTGTCCCTTTGGGCAGCGCTGCGGCCACTGCAGATTTTTGCATGTTCAGCTCAACCCCCTCGGCAACCTCAATCGTGACATAGTCGTCGCTGACTTTGGTGACTTTACCCAGAACTCCGCCACTGGTCAGCACTTCATCACCCTTGGCCAGCGCAGTGACCAACTCTCGGTGTTCTTTTGAGCGTTTAGCTTGTGGCCGCCAGAGAATCAGATAGAACAACACAAACATGCCACCGATAAACAGCAGATTGAATGCAATGCTGGGCGCCTGCGCCGCTTCCTGGGCGTAAGCGGAGCTGATGAAAAAATCCATATCGTTACTCTCTTTAGTAGTCTTGTTGGTTATGGCTGATATCAGCAAAAATTATCTGATAATTCAGTGACAGATGATATTTATGGGTTCGTATTCTTATAAATCAATAGTGCCATTACAAAACGAACCAGAGCCACCTTTTCACGATGTTTCTGATTCGAGAATGTGTTGCCCAGCATAGAACTCTGCGACAAAGGTCGTAAATCTACCCTGTTCCACTGCTTGACGCAAACCCTGCATCAGATTTTGGTAGAAGTGCAGGTTATGAATAGTATTGAGCTGCGCGCCCAGCATTTCCTTGCATTTATCAAGATGATGCAGGTAGGCCCGGCTGAAATTCCGGCAGGTATAGCAGACACAAACAGGATCCAGCGCCTTAATATCGTCGCGGTATCTGGCATTACGCAGCTTCAGAACTCCCTGACTGGTAAACAGATGTGCATTGCGGGCATTACGCGTCGGCATTACACAATCAAACATATCGATGCCGCGTCTGACTGCCTCAATAATGTCGCCGGGCGTGCCAACACCCATCAGGTATCTGGGTTTATCTGCAGGCATTTGCCCGGCGATAACATCCAGCACTCTGATCATTTCTTCTTTCGGCTCACCCACTGACAGACCGCCGATCGCGTAGCCATCGAAATCCATCGTCTTGAGCGCAGCCAGCGACTGCTCTCGAAGCTGCGGATACATGCCACCCTGAATAATCCCAAACAAAGCAGCAGGATGATCAGCATGCGCCGTCTTGCAGCGCAAAGCCCAGCGCAGAGACAGATTCATTGAATCCTGCGCCTCCTGCTCAGTGGCCGGATAAGGAGTACATTCATCGAAGATCATCACGATGTCGGAACCCAGTTCCTGCTGCACTTTAATAGCTGATTCGGGCCCAAGAAAAACCTGGGCGCCATCTACCGGAGAACGGAATTTGACGCCCTCCTCGGTGATCTTGCGCATTTCTCCCAGGCTGAACACCTGAAAGCCCCCAGAGTCAGTAAGAATCGGTTTTTGCCAGCCAATAAAATCATGCAGATCACCGTGCCGACGAATGATTTCTGTGCCCGGGCGCAGCATCAAATGAAAGGTATTGCCCAGCAGGATCTCCGCTCCGGTATCGGCAACCTGCACGGGTGACAGGCCTTTGACAGTGCCATAGGTCCCCACTGGCATAAATGCAGGCGTCTGCACCTCCCCACGAGGGAATGTAAGAGTGCCCCGACGGGCGGCAGCATCGGTGTTGTGTACTTTGAACTGCATCGGCTTCAGCCCTTAATGTTCGCGGGTTGCGTGAAATTCTATATCTGGCCAGCGCTCTACCATCAGGCTCAGATTAACCCGGGTCGGCGGCAGATAGGTGAGGTAGTCACCACCGTCCACAGCCAGATTATCAAAGGCTTTCTTTTTGAACTCTTCGAGTTTGGCGGCGTTTTTGCTGCGCACCCAGCGAGCCGCATAAACATTGACCGGTTCATAAAGACAGTCAACTTTGTACTCATCATTTAGCCGGAAGGCGACTACTTCAAACTGCAGCACCCCCACCGCACCCACAATCAATTCGTTATTCTTCATCGGCATAAACACCTGCACCGAGCCCTCCTCGGCCAGCTGCTTAAGGCCCTTCTGCAGCGCCTTCATTTTAAGCGGATCTTTGAGTCGGATACGGCGGAACAGTTCAGGAGCAAAATTTGGGATGCCGGTAAACTGCAACTGTTCGCCTTCAGTAAAGGTGTCACCAATTTGAATAGTGCCATGATTATGGAAGCCAATGATGTCTCCAGACACCGCATCAACAGCCTGCTCACGCTCTCCAGCCAGGAAGGTGACGGCATCACTGATTTTTACTTCTTTGCCAAGGCGGGTGTGCAACAGCCTCATACCTTTGGTGTAAGACCCCGAACAGACGCGCAGAAAGGCCACCCGGTCCCGATGATTGGGATCCATATTGGCCTGAATTTTAAACACGAACGCGCTGAAGTTGTCCTCGTTAGCAAGCACTCCTCGGCTTTCGGTTTTGCGAGGCAGGGGAGCAGGTGCCCATTCAACAAAATCGTCCAGCATCTCCCGTACTGAGAAGTTGCCCAATGCCGAGCCGAAGTACACCGGGGTCATCCGACCGGCCAGATACTCCCCTTTATCGAACAGATTACTGGCGCCACGCACCAGCTCAATTTCGAGCAGAATATCGTCGGTATACGCACCCAGCAGCTTACGGGCCTCGGGGCTGGCCAAACCTTTGATGCGGATATCATCCGGTATCCGGTCACCCTGCCCTTGTTTATAAACGTGAATGGTGTCGGTGTAGAGGTTATAGACGCCCTTGAATTCCTTGCCCATGCCCAGCGGCCAGTTAATCGGGGCGCAGCGGATTTTCAGCACAGTTTCAATATCATCAAGCAGATCGACGGGATCAAGGGTGTCGCGGTCAAGCTTATTCACAAAGGTAAAGATAGGCGTGTCGCGCAAGCGGCACACTTCCATCAGTTTGATGGTACGCGCTTCAACACCTTTAGCGGCATCCACCACCATTAAGGCTGAGTCCACGGCGGTAAGTACCCGATAGGTGTCTTCGGAGAAATCTTCATGGCCGGGAGTATCCAGCAGATTGACCACGCGGTCATGATAGGGAAACTGCATGACGGATGAGGTCACAGAAATGCCGCGCTGCTGCTCCATCGCCATCCAGTCAGAGATCGCATGTCGATCCGACTTCTTACCCTTGACCGTACCGGCCTTCTGGATCAACTTTCCGAACAACAACAACTTTTCGGTGATTGTTGTTTTACCAGCGTCGGGGTGCGAAATAATGGCAAATGTGCGCCTGCGCTTGATCTCATCAGCCAGTGAGCCTGGGGACATGCTGTTCGTTTCCTTGGATATGATCTAAAACCGGGACCTGCTTTGATTGCAGAAAGTCATGATTACTGAGGCTGCGTAATGGCCAGTCTCAAGCCGCGGCGGATTATACCCCAAACAAGTCCTGACTGCCGACATCAAAAACTCTATCAACAACTGCAGCTAATAAGGTAATCTGCTGCCCGGACTGGTATTTCTCAGCACAACGGGAACTGGTCAATATCCCAGCGAAATTTTTGCCCTCAGGGGCTAACCAAGGAGTTCATCGCATGAAGAAGGTACTTAACTTCCTGTTCATCACAGGCTTGACGCTGTCATCAACATTGTCAGCTCAGGAAAACACTGAACTGCGCATGGCTGTTAATGGAGAACATCGTCCAGCAGCTGATAAGGCCCGCGATATCTATCGCAATCCCTATGAGACTTTGACGTTTTTTGGCATTGAAAGTGACTTTACTGTAATCGAATCCTGGCCAGGCGGCGGTTGGTACACACAGATACTGGCACCTTACTTGAAAGATGAAGGCAAACTGATTGCCGCCACCTACGACCGCGGCGAAACACCTCCAGCGGCCTATATGAAATCCACTAATACTGCCTATGATGCCTTTCTGGCTGCTAATCCGGCAGTCTACGGCAACGTCGCAATTACCGCGCAACTATCCAGCGAGGCCTCAACACTGGCAGAACCGGGCACCGTCGACGCCATTGTAGATTTCAGAAATGCTCATAACTGGCTTGGTGCAGGTGCCGATAATATCGTCAGCGCGTGGCATGCTGCACTCAAGCCCGGTGGTATCGTAGGTCTGGTTGATCACCGTATGGATGCAGATAAACCGTCGGTTCCAGGCTCTGGCTACCTGCATGAAAAGCAGGTCATTGATCTGATGGAGAGCCATGGCTTCACTCTGGCTGGAAGCTCTGAAATCAATGCCAACGCACGTGATACCAAGGATTATGCGGGCGGCGTGTGGACGCTGCCTCCCAATCTGCGTCGCGTCGATGCTGCGCAGCGCCCCATGTATGAAGCGATAGGTGAAAGCGACCGGATGACACTGAAGTTCGTGAAAAATTAACAGCGCGAACGACCGCATACAGGCACCATGAAACAGGCTCTACGGAGCCTGTTTTGCTTCCATGATCAGCAACACACTATAATGTTAACTTCAGCTGATGGCTTATCAGCAACAATGTTATCTTCAGCTGATGGTTCATCAGCAACTTACGAAAAAAAACCCGCCCGGCAGGCACAGGACGATTCATGATAATTAAACCTAAAGTTCGCGGTTTCATCTGTACCAATGCGCATCCCCAGGGTTGTGCGATAAATGTACGGGAACAGATTAATTACACACGCGCAAAGCTTCCCGTTTCCGTGGGACCCAAAAGCGTTCTGGTGATCGGATCATCCACTGGTTATGGACTGGCTTCGCGAATCACTGCTGCTTTTGGCAGCGGCGCTAAAACTCTGGGCGTGTGCTTTGAAAAACCACCTACCGAAACCAGAACCGCCTCCGCAGGTTATTACAACACCGTAGCATTCCATGAGGCTGCCAAAGAAGCCGGGCTGTATGCACACACCATCAATGGTGATGCATTTTCCAATGAGTGCAAGCAACAGGTTACAGAGAAACTGCGCAAAATGGGTAAGGTAGACCTGGTGGTGTACAGTCTTGCCTCGCCCCGCCGTACCGACCCTGAAACTGCCGAAGTTTATTCTTCAGTACTGAAACCAATAGGTTCCGCCTACACCACTAAAAACCTCAATACAGACAACCGTAAAATTACCAGTATCACTCTGGAGCCCGCCACTGCTGAGGAGATTGCATCGACAGTTAAAGTGATGGGCGGTGAAGACTGGGAATTATGGATGAAAGCCTTGAGGGAGGCTGATCTGCTGGCACAGGATTGTCAGAGCGTTGCCTATACCTATCTGGGCGATAAACTGACCTGGCCGATCTATGGTCATGCGACCATTGGTAAAGCGAAAGAAGATCTTGATCGCGCAGCAGCAGCTATCAGTAAAAGTCTGCAGAAAGTTCAGGGCAGCGCACATGTTGCTGTGCTGAAAGCGGTCGTCACTCAGGCCAGTTCTGCAATACCGGTCATGCCTCTGTATCTGTCCATCTTATTTAAAGTGATGAAGGAAGCGGATACTCATGAAGGCTGCATCGAACAACTGCATCGCCTGTTTGTAGAATGCTTGTACAGCTCTACCGCGCGACTGGATAAAGCAGGTCGTTATCGCGTCGATGACCGGGAGCTGGAGTCGGCAATTCAGCAACAGGTGGAAACCATCTGGCCACTGGTGACTGAACAGAACCTGCTTGCGCTGACTGATTTCGAAGGTTATAACAAAGAGTTCCTGAAACTGTTTGGCTTCGGTCTGGATGCTGTTGACTATGACGTTGATATCAGTCCGCTGGTAAAAACCGAATTCTGATTCCCGGCAATCTGTCCTGCAGACCTGATCGTCAACAGGACGGATTTCCTCTGCTCAGGTTCTGGCAGAACTGGCAGCTCCAATCCGACCATCTGAAGTTTGCGGCTTTAAGTCATGAAATCTGCCTTCCGCTCCATTTCGATATTCCATCCAGATAAGAAACTGCAGACCGAATAATAACGAGGCTGATAACAGGTGCGCAGGTTGAATGAGTGCCGGCATGCCCAGATGCCCCAGCGCAGCGCCGGAAGCTATTGCCAGCACAATCACCGCCAGCATCGCAACAGTCAATCTGCTCAGGGTATGCTGCCAGCCCAGTGAACTCACCAACATCCACAGCAGCCCGATATTGGCAAATAATACCAGCGCTGAAAAACTGCGGTGTATGTAGAA
>JBDNGQ010000007.1:0-12171 GCA_041689205.1 Pseudohongiellaceae bacterium
CGGTGCTTCGAGGTCGGATTTCAAGGCTGATGTCTCCATTGATGGAATGGCTGGCGCGGTAGACCTGCACAAACTTTTCCAGCCAGTCATAAAGATTTATTTTTTCCGGACGTTGTTCTGGGTGTCTGGACATCTGCAGGATGTCTTCGATTATAAGATTAACTCTGGCGCTGTGACTAAGTACAATTTCAATAAATCGCTGATCCTCATTACTAATATTCTCCGACTCTTTAAGCAATTGTGTAGCATGACTGATAGCGCCAAGTGGATTTCGAATTTCATGGGCGATACTTGCAGTTAATCTTCCAAGAGATGCCAGTTTCAGTTGCCGGGCGCGCTCCAGAAACTGACTGTTATCGTCCACAAAAATCAAAATATTTGATTCCGTTTTCGGATTTAGATGGATAAAGCTGGCCTGAAGTTGTGGTCCTGATCTGCGTACCTTGAAAGCCGGAAGTTTTGTCTGATTATCCTGTTTCCAGTTTTCAAGCTGCTGCTTGAGTTTTGTTGGGAGTCCGCTTTCCGCTAACGATGAATTTTCTTTAACACTGGTACTGAGTTTGTGGTGATTGAGAGAGAGCAGGTTCTCTGCGGCACTGTTTCTGGTAAGAATATGATTGTCATAATCGACGACGATGATGCCGGTGCGTAGCCGCTGAATTACCAGATCATTCAGTTGTTCAAGATCAACGATGTTGGACGCCTGCTGTTCTGTAAGAGCGGCAGCACGCTGCATGCGCTCACTGATCATCTGTAGATATAATGAGGTTAAGAACAGTAAAATGCCTAGCAGGCCAGCCTGCAGATACTGGTTGCCAGACCCATTTGTGGTTAAGCTGAGGTAGACCTCGCTATAAATAAGCGCAATGCTGGCGACGGCAGCAAGAAATGTGCTGAGAATACCCGTGACAAGGATACCTCCAGCTGCAATAGTCATCAGCAACAAAAGCCCCAATCCGCTTACCATTCCACTTGTGCTATAGGTAATCAATGTAAGAGCGATAATATCCAGGCTCAGTATTGTGCTGACTATTTTGGGTCTGTTTAGATAACGTTTGCTGGGAATGAAATCGAGTCCAATAATAAGGCTGAACATAAAATAAGCTGCAGTGACATAAATAAAAAGTTCCGGATCATGATTGCCTGGCTTTATGGCCGCCGTGCTGCTGAAAAAGCTAAGGAGTAGAATCAGAGACAAGACGACGCGATAGATATTGTAAATCTTCAGAATGCGGGAGTTTTGCGGGTACTTATTTGCTTCCATGACGTTTTAAATTATTGGTTTTTATTGGTGGCTTTGAGGGCTGCTGCCGGGGATAGTGCGCCCGAAGATACTTTTTTGCTTATAATCTGCGTTTGTCGGACAATATCGCACCATCGCGGGAATAGCAATTCGCTTGAATTCCTTCAACCCCATGAGTAAATGAATCAAGTTTAATTCGATGACTCCGAGGATAGTATGGCGGCAAGGCAGTTATGCGTGGTGATGGCACAGATCAATCTGCTGGTGGGTGATATCAGTGGAAATACACAACTCGTGATAGACGCTGCAAGTCAGGCTATTGAAGAATACCATGCGGACGTAATCGCCTTTCCTGAGCTCACCTTGACAGGCTACCCTCCCGAAGATCTGTTGTTTCGTCCCAGTATGAAAATCCGTATAGATCGAGCCTTGGCCAGTCTGCTGGCCGCGGATTTGAGCATTCATATTATTGTTGGATATCCCCTGCAGGAAGGACAGTATTTATATAATGCACTTGCCGTTATCAAAGGAAATAAGGTGTTGGCTACATATCGAAAGCAGCACCTGCCGAATTACCAGGTATTTGACGAGAAACGCTATTTTACGCCTGGTAGCAGCCCCTGTCTGATAGATATACAGGGGATACGAGTGGCGATGACGATCTGTGAGGATATGTGGGAGCCTGAGCCGACCAGGCAGGCAAAGGCTGCCGGTGCCGAATTGCTGATCAATATCAATGCCTCACCCTTCGATACCAGCAAAATGATGCAGCGTCGTAAATTGTTGCGCAACCGGGCTGAGACTTATGAATTACCGATCATTTATGTGAACCTGATTGGCGGCCAGGATGAACTGGTGTTTGACGGCGGCTCTATGGCCATTGATGCAAAAGGTGACTGCAGAGTTGCCGGACCTTCGTTCAGCAGTAAATTGATCCCGGTGACTTTGTCCGAGCAGACTGACAATAGCCTGCGAATTGATGGTGATCTGGCAACCGGACCGGATAGTGTCGAGGAAGCTGTTTATAAAGCGCTGGTGCTGGGTTTGCAGGATTACATTCGTAAGAATGGTTTCAAGCACGTCGTCCTTGGCTTGTCAGGTGGTATCGACTCAGCACTGACGCTGGCAATTGCAGTTGATGCCCTGGGTAAAGAATGCGTTCAGGCGGTCATGATGCCATTTGAATATACCTCGCAGATGAGTATGGATCTGGCACAAATCCAGGCCCGGAGACTGGGTGTTCGCTATACGGTTATTCCGATTGAAGGGCCCTACCACAGCTTCGTGGAAGCATTGTCTGCCGAATTTTTCAGCCTCCCCATCGATATTACTGAGCAGAATATTCAAGCTCGTTGCCGTGGTGTTATGCTGATGGCTATTTCCAATAAAAAGGGAGCCCTGGTACTGACAACAGGCAATAAAAGCGAAATCGCCGTGGGTTATTCAACACTTTATGGTGATATGGCTGGGGGATTTGATGTTTTAAAGGACGTTGCCAAAACCATGGTCTATCGTCTGGCAGATTTTCGAAACAGTTTGATTGATGCAGTTGCTTCGCCGGTCATTCCGCAGCAGGTTATCGACCGGGCGCCCTCGGCTGAACTTGCCCCTGGACAGGTAGATCAGGATAATCTGCCACCTTACCCGGAACTTGATGAAATTCTGGAGCTTTACGTTGAACAGGACTTCAGCGAACAGGCGATTGTAGCCAGAGGATTTCCCGAAGCGACGGTGCGCAGAGTTTTACGTCTGGTAGATAGCAATGAACATAAACGTCGGCAGAGTCCAATAGGTGTGCGATTGACGCAACGGGGTTTTGGTCGAGACAGGCGTTATCCAGTTACTTCTGGCTGGACGCCGGGTGATTAAATTCAGATCAGAGGAAAAATCCATTGGAAAAATGTATCGTCAATACGCTCACCGATTCCCGCGACTTTTTGGATCGGTTTGCCACCGGACCAGATAATATCGCTGCAGTTAAAGCGGGAGCTGAGCTTATGATTAGAACGCTGCACGCTGGCAATTCTCTTTATAGTTGCGGCAACGGCGGCTCTATGAGTGATGCGATGCATTTTGCTGAGGAGTTGACTGGACGTTATCGTCAAAACAGAGCAGGGCTTTCTGCTACCGCAATAAGTGATCCTGGGCATATCAGTTGTGTGGCAAATGATTTTGGTTATGAATATATTTTTTCCCGTTACCTGCAGGCCAGAGCTAAACCGGGTGACTGTGTACTTGCGATCAGTACCAGTGGGCGCAGTAAAAACGTAATTCTTGCTGCCGAATATGCCAGAGAGGCTGGATTGACATTAGTCAGTTTAACAGGGGAGGCAGGTTCAGCATTAGGTCAACTTGCTGACGTCGATATATGTGTTGGTGCAAGTGAATTTGCTGATCGGATTCAGGAGATGCATATTAAAATAATACACATCCTGATCGAACTGATAGAAAGAGATTTTTTTCCAGAGAATTATCAATAAATTGAACTGGTAGACTGAGCCACCAGTTCAATTCTAATTTTTTCAGCCCAGTATTCCGAAGGTCAGAATGCTCAGCCATGATCGCTCGCCTTCAGGTTCGTCTATTTCCGGGTTTTCAAACTGCTGTGGCCTCGATGTGGGCGCAAGCGGGGTGTTGTCGACATTACTGCCGAGAAGGCCAAATGTAACCGTGTAAAGAATTGATGGATTGGTCACCTGATTGCGCACTATAAAATCGCCATTGTTATCCAACGCAGCATGGTCGGGGTAATTTGACTTCAGCAGGCCCAGTGATGTTTCTGCCAGTTCATTCATGCCAAGTCGCAGATAGCATTCAACCATGATTGCTACACCATCTGCGACCACAGGGCTGCCCTGGAAACTTTCGACGACATAACGGCCGCGATTAAGGGCAGCGATATAGGCTCTTCTCTCTAAGTAATAATTAGCTACATGTACTTCGTAAGCCGCCAGATTGTTGCGAAGGAACACCATCCTAGCCCTCGAATCTGCTGCATAATCACTGCCTGGATAAAGCGTCAGCAGCAAGGAAAACTCATTGAAGGCATCTCTGGCCCGGCCCGGGTCTCGCTTGGTCGGATCCGTTGGCAGGAATCGGCTCATGAAACCGCTATCTTCCGCGAATGAGGCCATGCCCTTCATATAATAGGCATAATCTATATTGGGATTATCGGGATGCAGGCGGATAAAGCGATCGGCAGCGGTGCGGGCTGATTCCAGATTGTTGGCGCGATAGTGGGCATAAATCACCTCCAACTGTGCCTGGGCAGCAAACTGTCCGAACGGGAATCGAGATTCCAGCCCCTGATAGGTAGCAATTGCTCCGCTGAAATTTGATGAATTCATCTGGCGATTGGCTGTCCGATAAAACTGTTCTTCCGTAGTCAGGCCCGCAAATTCATCACGTTCCTCACCATCGAGCCATGAGCAGGATACGAAAGTTGTAAAGATTATAAATAAAATCAGTATTCTCAAAGCGTTACAACCTCCCCGGATTCCCGTTTCTGCAAGTACTGAAACAGGTTTATAATGATCGCTCTGCAATCAGGGCGTATTTAACCACAGCATCTGGTATAAACCCAAGCCAGATTGTTTTCTCACACCAGCCGACCCGGATTTTGGGCAAAGGCATTCAAAAAGCAGTAAGAAATTATGACAGCCAGATTATCGCTAAGTGCCGAGGTGCCCGAATCCTTGTCGGGTAGCCGATTTGACCAGATCGCCGCCAGTTTGTTCCCTGATTACTCGCGCGGCCGTTTGCAGACCTGGATCAAGGAGGGTTGTCTGCAGGTTGATGGCAAGCAGAAGAAGCCCAGAGACAAACTGTATGCGGGAGATAGGTTGAACCTGGAAGCGCAGCTGGAGGTCGACGATAATAGCTTTGTGGCCGAGCCTCTTACACTTGATATCGTTTATGAGGATGATGATTTAATAATAATCAATAAACCTGTGAATACCGTGGTGCACCCTGCAGCGGGTAATCGCAGTGGTACTCTGATGAACGGGCTTTTACATTATTGTCCGCAGCTGAGCAGCTTGCCGCGTGCCGGTATAGTTCATCGACTGGACAAGGATACTACAGGCCTGATGGTTGTAGCGAAGACTCTGAAGGCTCACCACAATCTGGTCAAACAACTGCAGCGTCGCGATGTAGAGCGCGAATACGAAGCCGTAGTAAATGGTGTAATGACTGGCGGTGGTAAAGTTGATCTGCCGATTGGGCGCCATCAAGTAAATCGACAAAAAAGAGCTGTGCGTGAAGACGGCAAGGATTCGGTTACGCATTATCGGCTGATCAGCCGTTTTCGGGCGCATACCCATATAAAGGTGAAGCTGGAAACGGGTCGCACCCATCAGATACGGGTGCATATGAGTCATATTCGTTATCCACTGGTCGGTGATCCTCTCTATGGTGGACGGCTGCAGATACCTAAGGCCTGCAGCGTGCCGCTGGTTAACCAGTTGAAGCATTTCCGGCGACAGGCTTTGCACGCACGCAGATTGGGATTTATTCATCCACGTACCGGCGAGGCAATGAGCTGGGAAGCGGAAGTACCCGAGGACATGCAGGTTCTCTTGCAGGTGTTGAAGGAAGACAATCAATAAGGTGAATCAGCAAGAATGATACTTTCAATCACGGGCTGGGGTGCTCCTGCAAACGTTGCTGCTTTGGTAACAACGCGCGCAGGCGGTTTCAGCCCCGCGCCGTATCAGACGTTCAATCTTGCCTGTCATGTTGGCGACGACACTGTTGCGGTGCAGGCAAACCGAAGACAATTAAAAAGTCTACTGCCGGCATCGCTTCGTATTCAATGGCTGGAACAGGTTCATGGTACATCTGTTTTAATGCCAGCTATCACCAGCTCTGAACTGGATGATCCTGCTGAACAGAAAGGCGACGCAATCTATCTGAACACTCCAGGCGTTGCAGGCGCAATTCTCACTGCAGACTGTTTACCGGTCTTTTTTGCAGATCAGGAAGGCAGCAGCGCAGCTGTTGCTCATGTTGGCTGGCGAGGACTTGCAGACGGGATACTGGAAAATACGCTGGCTTGCTTCAAGCTTCCTCCGCAGCAGATTGTCACATGGCTAGGTCCAGCGATTGGTCCCTGTCATTTTGAAATCGGTGAGGAGGTGAGAGAGGTGTTTTTATCTCGGACCCGCAAACATCAGGAGCGGGAAGAAATGAGTCTGAATGCATTCACACCCGCAGGCACTAAAGGAAAATGGATGGCGGATCTTTATGTGCTGGCACGTTTGCGCCTTCGTAATGCAGGGCTGACGAAAATTTCAGGAGGTACTCACTGTACTGTTTGTGAGCAGAATTCCTTTTATTCCTACCGACGCGATGGCGTCACGGGCCGCATGGCCAGTTTGATTTACCTCAAGACCCGCTGAGTTTCACCGCCACCCCAGTTGAAAATCAGCGATCTCGTCCTCATCTCTGCATTCATATACTAATGCCCCAGAGGTGAGAAATGCGACCTGACCAATTGACCAGTAAGTTACAGGCGGCGTTTGCCGATGCGCAATCGGTGGCACTCGGTAACGACAACAATTTTATTGAACCAGTACACTTGATCTCAGCTTTACTTGACCAGAAAGGCGGTTCGGTAAGGCCGTTGCTGGCACAGACTGGATTTAATACCAGCGAACTACGCGTAAAACTGCAGGAGATCGTAGATCGGCTTCCAAAAGTTGAAGGAAACGCCGGTGATGTAACAATGTCTAACGATCTGGCCCGCTTGATGAATCAGGCTGACCGTTTGTCGCAGAAAAAAGACGACAGCTTCATTTCTTCTGAAATAGTTATGCTGGCAGCTATGGCAGATAGAGGTGATTTAGGTCGAGTTCTTAAATCTTATGCGGTGTCGGAACAGGCTTTAGAAAATGCGATCATAAATCTGCGTGGCGGTGAAAAAGTCAGCGAGGCGGGAGCCGAAGAGTCCTGGCAGGCATTATCCAGGTTCACAGTTGATCTGACCGAAAAAGCGGCTAAAGGTGAGCTTGATCCAGTGATTGGTCGTGATGCTGAAATCAGGCGGACGATCCAGGTCCTGCAACGCCGCACTAAAAATAACCCAGTGCTTATTGGGGAACCCGGGGTTGGAAAAACTGCAATTCTTGAAGGCCTTGCACAAAGGATAGTGAACGGGGAAGTTCCCGAAGGTCTCAAAGATAAAAAAATACTTTCACTCGATATGGGCTCGCTGATCGCCGGTGCTAAATATCGTGGTGAGTTTGAAGAGCGTCTGAAAGGAGTTTTGAATGAGCTCTCTAAACAAGAGGGTTCAGTAATTCTATTTATTGATGAACTGCATACCATGGTCGGCGCTGGAAAGGCAGAGGGCTCCATGGATGCAGGCAATATGCTGAAGCCTGCTTTGGCGCGTGGGGAGTTGCACTGCGTTGGAGCGACCACTCTGGATGAATACCGCAAATACATCGAAAAAGATGCCGCTCTGGAACGACGTTTCCAGAAGATTCTTGTTGAAGAACCTACCGAAGAAGACACCATCGCAATATTGCGTGGGCTTAAGGAACGCTATGAAGTACATCATGGCGTACAGATTTCTGATGCAGCTATAATCGCAGCGGCAAGACTTTCGCAACGATACATCACGGACCGGCAGCTGCCTGATAAAGCGATAGATCTGATTGATGAAGCGGCCAGTATGATTCGTATGGAGATAGATTCCAAGCCAGAGGAAATGGATAAGCTGGAAAGAAAGCTGATTCAGCTGAAGATTGAACGCGAAGCCTTGAAGAAAGAGTCGGATGAGGCATCTCTTAAAAGAAAAGAAAAACTGGCTGAAGACATCAAAAAACTTGAGTTGGAGTTTTCGAATCTGGATGGAATATGGAAAGCAGAGAAAGCATCCGTACATGGTACCCAATCAATAAAAAGTAATCTTGAGAAAGCCCGGGCTGAGCTTGAGCTTGCAAGACGCGCTGGCGATCTGGCACGCATGTCAGAGCTCGCCTATGGAAGAATCCCGGAGCTAGAGAAAAACCTGGAAGCATCTGAATCCGGACAGGCGGAAGCCATGGAGATGCAACTGCTGCGCAGTCGTGTCACTGAGGAAGAGATAGCTGATGTGGTGTCGCGCTGGACGGGGATCCCAGTGGCAAAAATGCTGCAGGGAGATAAGCAGAAGCTTTTAACAATGGAAGAGGGTCTTCACAAACGAGTCATTGGTCAGCATGAAGCGGTAGTGGCAGTATCAAATGCGGTCCGTCGTTCTCGCTCAGGGTTATCGGATCCCAATCGACCCAATGGTTCATTCCTGTTTCTTGGACCAACTGGAGTGGGGAAAACCGAATTGTGCAAAGCGTTGGCAGAATTTCTGTTCGACACCGAGGATGCGATGGTGCGCATCGACATGTCAGAGTTTATGGAGCGCCATTCTGTTGCCCGCTTGATCGGAGCCCCGCCAGGTTATGTTGGTTATGAGGAGGGTGGCTATCTGACCGAAGCCGTGCGTAGACGACCATACTCAGTTTTGTTGCTTGATGAGGTTGAAAAGGCTCACTCTGATGTATTCAACATTCTGCTACAGGTGATGGACGATGGTCGTTTAACCGACGGACATGGCCGAACTGTTGACTTCCGGAATACTGTTATCGTGATGACCTCAAATCTTGGTTCTGACCGAATTCAGGAACTAATGCAGGCTGGAATCCCTGATGAGGACACTTACGATAAAGTGAAAGAAGAGATCCTCGCTATTGTGGTACGGCATTTTTCACCCGAATTCGTCAATCGAATCGATGAAACGGTGGTGTTTCACCCTCTGGTGCAAAGCCAGATTCGTGGTATAGCCGAGATTCAGATCTCTTTGCTCAACAAGAGGTTGCAGGACAATGACATGCAGATAAAGGTCAGCGATGCGGTGCTGGAAAAAATAGCCAATCTTGGTTATGACCCGGTGTATGGGGCGCGACCTCTGAAAAGGGCTATTCAAAACTGGATCGAGAATCCTCTGGCGCAACGGATGATCCAAGGCGACTATCAGCCGGGCGATTGCATCACGATAGACGTTGCTGATGATAAGTTCAGCTTTGACAAAACACGCTGACATTAACGCTATCCTTACAGGAAACGTTTAGTCCGCAGGGCAAAGATGCTGCAATCCCCCGTAAATAGGGGCTTGACATTGTGGCGAATGGTGGGAAAATTGTCCTCAATTTTGTTTTGCAGACTGAGAAGGTTATCCCCTCATCCAATCTGCTTTAGTTGGTGATCAGTAAGAAATGCTGGTCACCGGGACTATTGCTTAGGTGTCAGACAACATCCACCTAAGGCTCCAGTACGTTACCGCGTCAGGAGCCGGCATAAGTCAGGATTGCCATATCTTGTGACGGCAGTAGTCATCGCAGCTGGTTTGGCGGTATGTTCTGGTTTGTGTTGAGGGGTCGTCGGCAGGCTCCGCATCCTTTTAATTTACGCTTAAGCATCAAATATATTGATGCTTTTCTGCTATTGAACTTTTAGTAATCAAATTTGCTGAACAGTTCGTAGATATGGTTACGTTTACAGAGGCAAATGACAGTGGAATTACTTTCTGGTGGTGAAATGCTAATTCGTGCTCTGCACGATGAGGGCGTTGAAATCCTGTTTGGTTACCCAGGCGGAGCAGCATTACATATTTATGATGCACTTTTTAATCAAGATAAGGTGGAGCATATTTTGGTCCGCCATGAACAGGCAGCAACTCATGCTGCCGATGGTTATGCCAGAGCAACGGGCAGGCCTGGTGTCGTGCTGGTAACTTCCGGTCCGGGAGCTACCAATGCAATCACAGGTATTGCAACTGCTTTTATGGATTCCATTCCAATGATCGTAATTTCAGGTCAGGTGGACAGTTCATTAATCGGATCCGACGCGTTTCAGGAAACTGATATGGTTGGTATTTCACGTCCCATCGTGAAGCACAGTTTCATGGTTCAGAATCCAGAAGATATTCCCATGATCGTTAAGAAGGCATTTCACATAGCCACTACCGGGCGACCCGGTCCGGTGGTCATTGATGTGCCAAAAGATGTAACTGACCCCGCTCGTAAATTTGAGTACTCCTATCCGGATACCGTCAAAATGCGTTCGTACTCTATACCCTCCAAAGGGCATACAGGTCAGATTAAAAAGGCTGTAGAGATATTGCTGTCGGCCAAGCGACCGATTATCTATGCCGGTGGCGGAGTCATTCAGGGTAATGGCGAAAAGCTGTTAACGGAGCTGGTTCGTCTACTGGGCTATCCTGTAACTAATACTTTGATGGGTCTTGGTGCATATCCCGGCACCGATCCGCAGTTCCTGGGCATGCTTGGAATGCATGGAACTTTTGAAGCCAATAATGCAATGCATTTCAGTGACGTGGTGTTAGGTGTTGGTGTTCGATTTGACGATCGAGTTACTAATGCCGTTTCTAAGTTCTGCCCAGGTGCAAAGATTCTCCACATAGACATAGACCCTGCATCGATTTCAAAAATAGTTGCGGCTGATGTGCCAATAGTTGGATCTGTGACCAGTGTTTTGGAAGATATGCTGGAACTGATCAAACATTCTGACCTAAAAAGTGATAAAAAATCTATCGATCTCTGGTGGAAGCAGATTGAAGGCTGGCGCGAGAAGGATTGCCTGAAAGTCATCCTGGCTGAGAATGACGTGATTAAGCCGCAGCAGGCTATAGAGAGTCTATATCGAGTAACTGGCGGTGATGCCTACATATCGTCTGACGTAGGGCAGCATCAGATGTTCGCGGCATTGTATTACAAATACGATAAACCTCGACGTTGGATAAACTCAGGCGGACTGGGCACCATGGGCTTCGGTTTCCCTGCAGCAATGGGCGTGCAGTTTGCATTCAGAGATGCTGTTTCCGTTTGTGTGACCGGCGAAGGCAGCTTCCAGATGAATCTGCAGGAGTTGGCCACATGTATGCAGTACAACCTGCCCATCAAGATTGTCTGCTTGAATAATGAAGCACTTGGAATGGTTAAACAATGGCAGGACATGCAATATGGCGGAAGATACTCACATAGTACCTATGCTGAGTCGCTGCCGGATTTTGTTAAATTAGCTGAAGCATATGGACATGTTGGCATTCGGATCGACAAGCTTTCCGAGTTAGATGAAAAAATGACGCAGGCTTTCGCCTTGAAAGATCGCCTGGTTTTCATTGATGTCCGTGTTGACCCCATGGAGCACGTCTATCCGATGGCGATTAAAGGCGGGGCAATGAAAGATATGTATTTGAGCAAGACGGAGAGAACCTGAAATGAGGCACATAATTTCCATCTTGTTGGAGAACGAACCAGGCGCATTGTCCAGGGTTGTCGGCCTGTTTTCTCAGCGCAACTATAATATCGAGTCATTGACTGTGGCGCCCACGGAAGATCATACGCTTTCTCGCTTAACCATCACGACAGTTGGCGATGACAGAAAAATCGAACAGATTACCAAGCATCTGAATAAACTGATTGATGTGGTTAAACTGGTGGATCTGACCGAAGGCACGCATATTGAACGCGAATTGATGTTGATTAAAGTGAAGGCAACTGGCGCGTTACGCGAAGAAATAAAACGCACTACAGATATATTTCGCGGCCAGATTGTTGATGTGACCAATACTGTTTACAGCATCCAGCTTGCTGGCACATCAGAGAAGCTGGATAGTTTTCTGGTAGCAATCGGATCTACAGGTGTATTGGAAGTTGCCAGGACTGGAGTTACCGGCATTTCGCGTGGTGATAAAGTCTTAAGTTTGTGAATACAGATGATTAAATTTAAGCCTCTTCAGAAGAATCTGTGGGCAGTTTTTGGCACAGGTAACGCGCCAAGCGCATGATACAAGGCAATCTCAGCGGCATGATAGGTTCTAAAACCATACGATTTTCTGGTAGTCAGTTTCGCTTTGTTGTTAAAGC
>JBDNGQ010000008.1:0-1270 GCA_041689205.1 Pseudohongiellaceae bacterium
CAGAAAGCAACAGAGATTTACAGCGCCCACCATAATCTCTGGCAGGAACGCTGGTTCAGTGGCTGCCGCCTCAATTATGCCGAAAATCTGCTGCGCTGCCGCGATCACAAGCCGGCCCTGCGTTTTTTTGATGAACAGCACAACACGCAGCAACTAAGTTATGCGCAGCTTTATACTGAAGTCAGCCGGGTTGCCGGCTGGATGCAGAGTCAGGGTATTGTCGCTGGCGACCGGGTAGCCGGTTTTGCAGCTAATCGTATCGAAACCATCGTAGCGATGCTGGCAACTGCCAGCCTGGGAGCCATCTGGTCATCCTGCTCACCTGACTTTGGCGTCAACGGAATTCTTGATCGATTCACCCAGATTGAACCAAAACTGCTGTTTGCGGTAAGCAGTCATCTGTATGCCGGAAAAGTCAACCGACACGCGACTACACTGACCACTCTCAGCGAGCAGTTACCTTCTCTGCAACACATTGTGCTGCTTCCGGACTTATATGGCGGCGAAGAGATGGGATCCATCAAGGGCAGCGTAAAGCTGCAGCACTGGCAGAATCTTGAAGCGGAAGCTGATTATGAACTGACTTTTTATCCAGCAGAATTCAACGATCCCTTGTTTATCATGTATTCATCCGGCACTACCGGCGTACCCAAATGTATTGTTCATGGCGTTGGCGGCACCCTGATACAACATCGCAAAGAACATATGCTACATGTTGATCTGAAGCCCAGTGATGTTCTGTTCTACTTCACCACCTGCGGCTGGATGATGTGGAACTGGCTGGTCAGCGGTCTGGCCAGCGGGGCCACTCTGATACTCTACGACGGCTCACCTTTCCATCCAAAACCGGACTATCTGTTCGATCTTGTCGATGAAACAGGCATCAGCGTGTTCGGCGTGTCTGCAAAGTTTATTTCAGCCGCAGCGAAAGCCGACCTGAAGCCTATGCACTCCCACCAACTGCAATCGCTTCGGGCTGTACTGTCCACCGGGTCACCGCTGAGTGAAGAAGGGTTTGATTATGTTTATCAGGAGATTTCCGAGCATGTTGCGCTGCAATCAATTTCCGGCGGCACCGATATTATTTCCTGTTTCGTATTGGGCTCGCCAATGTTGCCAGTTTACCGGAGTGAAATTCAGTGCGCGGGACTCGGCATGGATGTGGCCGTGTTTAATGATAAGGGCGAAGCAGTAACAGGCATCAAAGGCGAACTGGTCTGCCGGCAATCTTTTCCCAGCATGCCAGTCGGCTTCTGGAATGATGACCATC
>JBDNGQ010000009.1:0-20053 GCA_041689205.1 Pseudohongiellaceae bacterium
AGTGACCTGTGGTTTATTGATCGCTTAGTGCGCCGAGATAAATCGGCAAAATGTTAGGGTGAAAGTCCCGACGAGGTAAAGCTGGCGGGCAGCCTCGTCCCCGAGTCATGCGCGGCTGATCGCAAGGTCTGACGTGAAGCGTTGACAGGGGTGTCTGTAGGCGAAGTATTGAGCTGCGAAATCAATGATTGGAGATGCAGATGCTGTTAAGCGAAGCAGAACGCAAAATCACATGCCCCGGTAATCCGCAAGGTGCGTGTGAATCTCCCGCAGTCGGAGACCTTAAGCATGCAGATACGCATTTTGTGCGGAACTCGGGAGGTCCCAACCAGTCCTCCAACAGTAGTCAGTGGAGGCGACATGGAGAAGGTTAATAGCCGAACGGCCATGTCCGAGGATGGGAAGTCGGATGAGTCCATAGTACCGAAGAAGCGGGTGAACAACGGGCGAAGCGGCCTGGCGGAATCTGTGGAGGGAAGGGATTCAACCAAGAGGAACACACAGCAGAACGCCAGTACCCCGACACAGAGCGGGATAAGTGCCATGTCTCGACTGCTGCGTGTGCGTCAAATTGCGGCGGATAATCGCCGCACGCAATTCACTTCGTTGTTTCATTATCTGAGCAAGGAGCTACTTTGGAGCAGTTTTTATCAGTTGAATCGTCGGTCAGCTCCGGGAGTTGATGGCGTGTCATGGACGGCATATGAGGAAGGGCTGGATGCAAGGTTGACACAACTTGCAGACAAACTCCGCCATGGCTCCTATCGGCCAAGACCTGCCCGGAGGATGTACATTCCGAAGGCAGACGGCTCTCAACGTCCACTGAGTATTCTTTGTGTGGAAGATAAGATTGTTCAACAAGCAGCAGTAACGGTAATGGAGCACATCTACGAGAAGGATTTCTTGGGCTTCTCATACGGGTTCCGCCCGGGAAGAGGCCAGCATGATGCTCTGGATGCGCTGTACGTAGGGATTACAAAGCGGAAAGTGAATTGGGTGCTGGATTTAGACCTGCGGAAGTTTTTCGACCGGGTAGAACATGATTGGCTGATCAAGTTCCTCCAGCATCGGATCAGGGATAAACGTCTGATTCGTCTGCTCACTCAATGGATGAAGGTGGGGCATTACGATGAAGATGGCAAGCATGTAAACTCGGCCCGTGGAGTCCCCCAAGGGGGCGTGATATCGCCTTTACTGGCGAATATATATCTTCACTATTGTCTGGATCTTTGGGTTAACCAATGGCGTAAGCATCCGAGTCTCGGCGATGTAATTATTGTCAGATATGCAGATGATGCGGTACTGGGATTTCAAAGAAAAGACGAGGCCGATTGCTTTCTGAAGCTACTGCATCAGCGACTGGATAAGTTTGGTCTGGAGCTTAATGCGGAGAAAACGAAGTTGATTCGTTTTGGTCGTTTTGCGCGTAGCGCTCATAGGGAACATGGATATGGTAAACCTCAGTCGTTCGATTTTCTGGGATTTACCCACAGCTGCGCTGTTAAACGGTGTGGTAAAGAGTTCTTCCTCTTAAGGCAAACGGCGAAAAGTCGTATGCGCACCACACTTCAGCAGGTAAAGGTTTGGCTGCACAAAAATCGACATAAATCCATACCGGAGCAGATGAGCGGCTGACGCGAGTACTTCGTGGTCACTTCAATTACTTCGGCGTGCCGGGCAATGCAATGAGAATCGGTCGATTCCGGAGTGAAGCCGGAAAATACTGGTTGAAAGCACTGCGCCGCCGGAGCCAGCGTTACAACCTGATCATGGCGAAGTTTGGTCGATTTTTCAACATGAGCATGCCAAAAGCGACAGTGCTGCATCCTTACCCGAACCAAAGATTTGGCGTTAAATACTCAAGGTAGGAGCCGTATGCGTTAGTAGCGCACGTACGGATCTGCGCAGGGGGTGCTGGGTGACCAGCATTCCTACTGCGACCAGAGGACGCGTATTGCCGGGGCTGGTGGAAAGGCGCAATACAGAGGGCTTGATGTTGCTACTTTGAGAGTACGTTAAGTTTTCTAGCCGCTGAACGAACGTATCGTCGCCTGCCCGCGGGCAAAATCGTCCAAAAATCGATAGCCTTTTCTTGCCCTCTCGACAACACAGAACTTGGTTCCGCCACCGGTGAGTGGCAGCTTTTCGACCAAGGGATACAAGCCAAGATATTCCTGACCTGCAAACTTGCCACCGGAATAGTCCACAATCGGCAGTATCCCGATAAAATCTGTCTTGTGTCCGTCAAAGTAGCCAAGTTCCCAAGGCATCCAACGTGACGTCGCACTGTTCTTTATCGTCAACAATATTAGGTTTTTCGATGCGCGCATACGCCGACGCAGCATGTCAGCATTTTCGGCGGTAACGTTGCCTCGATCCAGCTGCGGGTCGTCAATCCAATCGATATATACGGTCAATCCGAGGCCAACAAGAATTTCACGGACACCAAGAACGATCTCAGAATCTTCCGATGCGTGGGACAAGAAAATATCAAATTTCTCTTCCGTGCTTGATGCTCGCACCGCTTCTCGAAGCACTTGAGAAGCGGATGATGAAAAACTCTTTTTGTGCTGCTTGCCGCACTTCGCTGTTTGTCAGAAACGCCATATCGCCAGATTCCTCGCTTAACGTCCAGCTGCCAAGGCAGCACCTTCAATCCAGCTAGCGAAGTTACTGTAGCCATCATCCCGAACCCAGTCGTATGTCTTGTAGAGTTCTGAAAATAGCACGTCACGCCCATTTTTCTTGACTGACCAGTGGTCAAACGGATTTTTGCCTTTCGTATCCGTTCCATTCTGCGGGTCTTTTACGCTGTGAATGAAAATTCCAAGCATTCCCTTGCCGAGCTCGTAGCTCCGCTTGATCTCGTGCTTAACCCATTCGCGATCATAGGTCTCAGCACCAATCAAAACGACAGTCACCGATGTTCCGTTAAGCTGCTTATCGATCCACTTTTCGATGGCTTGGGCGCCAGTGCGCTTTATAGATTCCCATTCAGCCTTATCCATGAAAGGTTGAGTCTCATTGCCCGCACGGACAATCCATGAGTTTCTAACCTGCACTACGCGTCGGATATCCCTGTCGTAGTGAAAACTGAAAAATACACGTCGCGCCATTTTTTACTCCTTGGTGATTAATCCGATAAATTCGAGCGTGCGAGAGATGAGTTCAACCGGTTTCTCTGCGGCCTCGCCGAGGCGCGCAAAACTTTCCTGTAGGTCTCTATTTCCATCTGGGTAGTAACCGTTTATTTGTGCAGACATCTCAGTCCAAATCTCGTGGGCCATATACCCTGTTGCGCCAATTGGTACGACATTCAGGCCATGCTGGCATGCGATTTCAAACTCTCTCCGAACACCACCCGCAGGCACGATTTGGTCGTCCACACGCTTGTTGCCAAGCACCACCAGACAAATGCCTGCCGTCGAAATAAGCTCTTGACGGTAGTCTTCCCATAAGCGCTGTCGAACGGCTTCATCAGGATTCGCCCTTGGAAACGGGCGCATGATCAATGAGTCTTCGATGTGGCCAGTCCGCGCGCGATAGACCTCTTCAATTGCACCGGTAATGATCGCGTCTCCAACGCCAAGTCCGACCCCGGTTGCAACTCGGTAGCCCTGTTGTACCAAGGCCCGACTCAGGTCTCGCAAAAATTCCTCGGTGACAGACTTCGTCCATGTCCCATACTCTTCAGCACTGCCAGAGATGAAAATTGTTTTCTGACGATATTGGCGTTCGATTCGCGCGAGGATTTCAGTAATCTGTGCATGATCGTCGATCAGTAGCGTCTTGATGTTGAATCTCTTCAAATCTTCGATTGCCAGTCGTTGCTTAATTTTGGCATTCTCGAATTCAGCATCGCTTTCCTCGTTCAGCTTAGTGCGCTTCTTGAATATGCAATAGTGCCTTCGCTGATTTTCCCGAAAAGTCACGCGGACACGGCTGAGAACATAGTCAAGATTCGGGTCAGTAAAACTGAATCCGATGAACAAGAAAGTCTTTGACACCAAGTCACCGGAGAGCGCGCTAATAAATGCTCCTCGCTTGACGTGATACTTCTCGTAGTCATCCTTTATCAAGACGGTGTCGTGGGGGTGTTCGACATCTCCGTGCATTTTGTAGACAACGGCATCCCGCCTTGCCTTGGTCGTTGCCAGCTGCTCCGTGGTGTACTTGACGTCCGGAATCTTTCCGGCATCCTTCAACGAGACCTCAATCAACTGATCGTAATTTGTTGTCCAGTACGTACTGATGGGGAGCCGTGCTAGGATGCAATGATTTGCCGTGGGAATTGCCCCACCGGTCAGCTGTTCGATCAGCAGCTGGTTTAGCCGGTGGCGATTGCCTGCGTTTTCATTGCAGTGGTATTGAGCCACTGCGACGAGATCGTTTTCCTTATCAATATCAAGACGCAACTCATCAGCAATTGGACGAAGTAGATCGCGCCAGTTCACATAGCCCGCTGGAGCCGACAGACCCGCACCAGCAAAGATGGCGGCGTTGTCTTCTCGCACCTCCTTGAGGTAATCGCGGATGAAAAGCTCAATCTCGCGCTCCATTACTCACCACCCTCAAACTCAGCATTCTTGAATCGCAGCACATTGCAGTTCTCCTTCACTGCGCGCTGCAAGCCATCGTCGAAACCTATTGCTGACTCTGCCTGAATTTCGATGGCGATCTTTATCTTTACGCCGGGGCGAGCGGTGAATTGCATGATGACTTCGTCGACGAGATCTGCGAACTGTTTTTTGGCCTGTATGGCGTCGAGTTCAATGCTCCCGTAGAACTGCTTCTTAACGGTCTGAGGTGTTGCCCCGCCACCCGTAGGGTATGACGGTTTGGCTGCGTCCTCGACATCCTGTGGGGTATTGCCGCCGCCAGTGTTACCCATCACCGGATCGGCTGCCGTCTGGCGCGCAGACTCTTCGACAGCACGTTGCGCTTCGGCGTATCCAGCTGCGGTGACTGGTTCGATCAACAGCATCGAAGAATCGAGGAACAGAGAAGTACGCTTGCCGAAGGTGAAGCCAAGGTATCGACCGCCTTCTTTGCCCTGCGCGAAGCCGAAGAAGTCCCGGCTCTCAGCGCCAACGGCCATCGTATGTTGAAAGGCCGTGTCGTCCCGCAGACGTGGCAAGTACAACTGGTGGCAACTCTGCTGCCACACATTGAGCGCACTGGTTTCCTTGACGTCATCCTTCCAGAACCAGTCCTTGAGTACATTGGTCAGGTGGATAGGTGCCCACTCGGTAATCAGGAGCTCATTCTCTTTCAGCACACGCTCAATTTCCTGCGACAAATTCTGTGCGCCCGGATTGACTTGAAAGTGTTCCCACTGAATCTCGGAAAGCCCCTTGCCTGGACGCGCTTCTTGCATCGGAGCAACTATCCATTTATAGGCCTCGCGGATCATCCGGCGCAGTGCCTCGCTCGCATCTTCAAGGCTCTTACTGGCTTGCCTCGATTGGAATTGGTCGAGGTTGAGCTTTATCTCCTTGATGTCACTCACGATGGATTGCCACGCCAAGGTCGAGCGCACCTGATCCTTCAATCGGCTGACACTGTCGTAATCGGCCGCAAGAAAAATCAGGCGGTTCTGCTTGAAACGCGGTTGGTCACCACGGTTTTTCAGAATCTCTACCGCACGCTCGACGGCGAGACTCTGGCCACTGCGGCTAAAGGCTGCGTCGGGTGGCAGCACAACGAGGCGCAGCTGCCAATCATCGGGAACGTCACCGCTGGCCGTGAAAACGTGGATGCCGCCGAACACGCCGGTAGCAAAACTCTTCTGCACACGATCACGGATGGCCGGGAATACATCTTCCTTGTCCTGGAAGCGACGCTTACGCTCCTCCATCTCCCGGCGCAGGTTCGGGCGGGTATCGAACCAGAAGCGGTTGTTGCCGCTGTTCAGGTAGTGGAGGCGGTCGCTCAAGCGACGTAGCGCGTCCTTGTAAATGCCGACCTGCTGGCCCGGTTGTGCCACACCCAAAACAATGCGTTCCAGTTCGAGGCCTCTCACCATCTGGTTTGCCGTGGTCGGTGCGCTTCCGAGAAATACTGTGCGAGCCGAGCGGCGGCAGGCCTGCACGCTACCAAGCCGCGTGTCTTTATTTTCAATCTCGGTGGTTTCAGCACGCTCGCCATCGATATCGCGCTCGACCACTGGGTCCCAACCTTGGGGCAGGTAATAGATCAGCTCGTTGCGGGTATTTGCATCATCAAGTGGAAAGCTGCCCGGCATGATCAGCGGGTCTTTGTCGTTCTTGTCCCAAAGCCGGTGAATCACTTTGGCCATCAGCTTCAGCACACCACGGGTGCGCTGAAAGTTATCGAGTGACGACCAATCTTCATAGAGCCGATCAAACACCTCGGGGTGAATCGGGTAGGCGTGAATCAGACGCTCGTAATAACGGATTTCCTGCGTCTCGCGCGGGAAATCGTCACTGTTCGCCGTGTAGTAATCAGCGAATGCCCGACACACCGTTTCCGCCGCCAGCTTGTCGTTGATGCTAGAGAACAGTCGACGACGAACGATCTCAAATGCCTCTTCGGTGCCAACTGGCTTCCACAGCGCCTGAATACGGCCGAAGTAATGCGCCAGCGCAGCGAGCGCCTTCACACCACGCTGACTACCCGCCTCCTTGTCCGACTCCGGCAGCGATGCGAGCAGCACGGCATTAGGCACGGATTTCAGCGCTTCTGTCAGTGCTTGCACAAAGCTCAGGTTTGAATCGAAGCTGCCACCCGTCAGCGTCTTGCCTTCTTCGAACTGGCGCACGTAGGCCACCAACTCGTCAATCAGAATCACGCAGGGCGCATAGCGACTGAGCAGGGTTTCCAGCACCGCCTTGCCGGGTGATGTACCCGAAGCATCAGCGTCCGCTACCAGAGCATAACCCTCCGCCTTGCCGAGTTGCCACGCCAGATCACCCCATAGAGTGCGAATGGCCTGCCCATCGCGCATCACCGGTTGGTTGGGTGACGACTTGATGCCATCCAGCACGGCAACCCTAGCGTGCGGCAACTCCGTCACACCTGCCGCATCCAGAATGGCAGGCACTCCCGGTAGATCGCTGGCCGACACACCCCCTGTGGCGAGGTGGTAGACCGCCAGCATGGTGTGGGTCTTGCCGCCGCCGAAGGCGGTTTGCAACTGGATGACGGGATCGCCACCCTTACCAGACAAACGCTTGACCACTGAGTCGAGAAGTAGGCGCATCCCCTCAGTGATGAAGGTGCGCTGAAAGAATAACGCGGGGTTCTGGTACTCAGGCGTCGCAGTGCCGTCATGAACGCGCGACAGGTCGGCTGCGAACTCGGCTTGCTGGAACGTGCCCTTCAGGACATCTTCATGCGGAACGGCGATTTCACGCCAAGGTTTTAAAGTTGTCATTACTAATTTACGCTCCAAACAAGTGAACCCATTTTCGCCCTTTCAGAAACGAATGGATGGGCATCAATAGGCCTCAACAATTGTTTCAATTTTTGTTTGATGTCCGCTGGATTAATTGCCCGAGGCCTTAGCTTTGAATGTTTGGCAGGTTGCTCTAAATGCAAGATCACTCGATACTTTTTCGCGACTAAGACTGCTTTAGCCATTCCCCTTTCAGACTGATTATTAGCATTCAATCGCGCTGGAGGAAGCGCAGCCAAAGTATCAAACACTTTACGAACGATTTCATCACTCAGATCGGAAGGCTTGGTTCGTGGATAATTTCGATAATCTTTAACTTCAATTAACCATCCCGTTTTTTTCGGATCAACGGCCAATAAATCAAGCGATTTAATTCCATTCCACATTCTGGAAAATTGGTGTCGATAAAAATCCCATTCATCGTATTTACTGACCAACCAATCATCGGGAAAATCAAACCTCAGACCATCTACATGAATACTAAGCATCGTCAAACCTCATCCGTTAAAAAACGGTCTGACTGAACAATCTCTTCATCGAGTGCAGCGATATCGCCAATTTCATCCACTGAGGGTCCTTGCATTACAACGACACCATCCTCCGATTGATGCAAACCAAAAAATTTAACTTCTGACTTTTTATATTTCTTGCTCGCCAACAGGATTTCAAATTCGCGCAAAAGAAAAAGACTATGTGTTGCGATGAACACCTGGATACCACCATCACTCAAATCAAGTACAGTTTTCGCCAACCATTTGATCAAACGAGGATTTAAATTCGCTTCCGGCTCATCCCAAAACAAATACCCTTTGTCAAGCAGTACACCGGTGGCAATTAAACGCGAAAGCATTCCCAGCTTCCTTAATCCCTCGGCAACTAATGGCATCTCCATACGACCACTAGCATTCTTTAGATAAAAACGACCATTTTTATCTAACTCTATAGCACCTTGCATTGCCTCTTCCAAAGGAGCTAGCAACTCTCGAATACGTTTTTCTTTTGGCCCCTTTTGAAGGGGTGCTCCTAGTAGCAAACAAGTATCTCGCCAAATTTCTTCGAATTCAAAATAATGGCCGTCATAAACTGATACAAAATTAGGAAAAATCGTGAGAAGCTCCCTAGTCGGCAAATAGGCTGGCGCAACATCAAGCCATTTTTCTGGCAATGTCTCAATAACGACCTCTGACTTACTCATCGTCGCAAAACTCAAGGCGATATCAAGATCTGGACTTGAAAACCCCAACTTAATATCGCAACGCTCTCTTCCCTGCTTGCGCCTTGCCAATCGACCTAATGTTTCTGGTCGAAACACGTTCACCAATTTGTCCGCTAATTTCGCTTGCAACAAAGTTTTCGTCGGACTAGACGGATTTGGTTTTCGTCCCTCCTCCCAACTACTGGCTAAAATGCTGTAAGCCATCTTTAATAAATGCGTTTTCCCTGCACCGTTCTCGCCGACAATCACATTTAAGTTCTTACCAAAAATAAGATCTGCTTCAGGGAAAACGGTCAGATTTTTGATTGACATTTTTTTCAACATGGCAGACTCCTTAAATATCCAATTTGGCTTGTGAACCAACAATGCCTGCATCTGCCGATGCCTGCTCGATGCCTGACCATGCCGTCACCAACTCGTTGTAGGCACGCGCCTCTTCGGCCCAGCCTTTACGCTCGCATAGCGTGTAAAGACGGTACGCCAGGGCGCGCATCGGTTCGGCGCGAGCAGGCATGCGCGCGAGCAGTGCGCCCGCAGCGGATTCGCCGTCTTGGTTAAGCGCACGAATCAGTTGGTGTAAGGCTTCCCACACAGGCGTGCGATCATCGCCTTCTGGTGACCAGTCCTTTGGCAGTTCTGACCAGCGCAGCAATCTCAACTTGCCGGCACCGCTTTCGACAACGCCGGAGTCTTGCAAGCCACCCACGCTGGTGCCCTTGGCTCGGGCGAGTACATCGGCATCGCCGAATTTCCCCTCGGCCCAGCCTTGACCCTCAAACCAATGCAGGCAGAACTGCGTGTCGTGGTCAAAATCATCCTCCGCGAAAAAACGGTTGATGAGTTGGAGAGCCGTGCGCACGCTCATCGGTTTGCCGTCTGCTTCAAGAACCGCAGCGTACTGACTGAAGATGGCCATGCCAGGGCCGATGATCGCCTGACTCAAGTCGACAGGGGCAACGGGCGAATTGACGCCACCACGAGTCATGTCGAGCAATGCCTCTGGAAGCGTGGCGTTGAGTTCGCGCAGAAACTCTCGGCGACTGATGCTGAGCGCATCAGATGGTCGCTTTCGGCACACCAGAATAATGCTGGACGCAAGGGCATTATTACCTTGACCAATCATCCGGCCGGCCCCCTCCGTTCGCATCGGCCAAGTGCCAGTCAAGGTGAACCCTGCACGTAATACGGCCTCGAGGAATGTCTCCCATCCCGTACTGTGTGTGCCTGCATCCACCTTGGTTTCTGCTTGCTTGAATGCGTAGTAAATGGTCACCGGAAAAGCTGGATGCGCCTGCTCAGACAGGCTGTGCATAGCGCGAGTCATGCCGTTTAGGAAAAAGGCCTCCGCCTCTTTTTTGCCACCGTGACGGTAGGGTGTGGCGACCAGTTCCTCAGCCTTAGGCACCGCCAGCGTGGCGTAAAGGTCGGGGAAAATCGGCCTCAGACTTTTTCGCAACCAAACATAGAAGAAGTCCGACAGGTCGGCATAGCCAATATTGTCGTAATAAGGAGGATCGGTAGATACGACCTTGTTGACACTGATGTTCTGTAACGAGGCGTCTGCTTGTTGCGCCCAACCTTTGCTGCCTCGTGGGAAATCACGAACGGACATAGAGCCTTTATCGATGGCCGTATCAAAGCTTCCGCCCGCATCGGCAAACGAATTTGCCTCAGCAAAGTCCCATACCATCGGGATAGCTTGCCGAGCGAACGTTTCGCGAAATGCCCCCCGGTCATTCATCCATGAAGCTATGGACGAACCGATATTACTAACTTTACTCACTGCAAATGCCAAATACACGCCCACGGCCTGCGCGTAAGCGTTCGGACCAGTGCCGCCCGCATCCAAACCCACGCCGTCGTCAGCCATCCCTGCGGCTAATGCATCTTGCCGACAACGAGCGATGGCTTCTGATACAAGATCAGAAAAAGTGGTCAACGCCACCAGTTGGCGCGGTGTGAAAAGGTCGCCAAATTTTGTCAGGCCATAATTAGGCGTCTTGAAATCACGTGGATTATGCGGCAGCTCCATTTCTGGAGACCAACCCGGCTCCGCGCTTTCGGCTATCGCAATCTGTTCCTGTGTCGGAGACAAATAGATGCGACCTCGCGCGCCTTCAGCCACGATCGCCATAAGCCGCTGTCCCATTCGACCGGCTTTACCTTCAGCTCTAATATGGTTGTAGTCAATCGGTGATTTGGAAAGCAGACAGATGAAAGCAGCGCGCTTACCAGCTGTTGTGCCTGCGTGAATACTTTCTGACGGCGTACCCATTTTAACTATGAAGTGATATTTATCGTTCTCAAGCACCGGCTCAACATGCGCTTCCTTCCCCTCTTTGCTCGACAGCACAAAGGTGGAAGCTAGCGGCACCTCAACATGGGAAAACGCCGGATTGGGGCTTTTCACCGTACGCGCCCAAAGCCATGCAATGACAGTTAGCTTTTGCCCCACTAAGGGCTTCAGATCCGCGCGCACGACGACCATTTCTGCCGTAATTTCTATTTTCGGATACAGATGCCCAATTCGTTTTTCAGCCTCAGAACGCATCCACTTGCCATATCTACGAACATCTTCGGCCATGCCTTTCGAACCACTCCAGTCCTCCGACAAAGTGCCCTGCTTGTCGTTTGCCAAACGCGGGCCGACTGGAGGGCGACCGGAAAACTTTGGAGGGATCTCGATCATCGCCTTGTTGATGGTGACAGCCACAGGATTTAGATCGGAGGCGTAGCTTTCCAAACCCAATCGTTGCGCTTCAAGAGGAATCGCGCCACCTCCTGCGAATGGATCATGGAAGGCAGGCAACTTGTCCGGGTTAAACAACTCCTCTGCTTCCGGATGATTTTTGTTCAGGTCACAAGTCTCGCGCCAACTGCGCACAATCTCGGCACGCGCACGATTAAGCACTTCTTCATTGTTGGTGTTCTCCCATAACACCAAGTCTTCGATGATCTTGAATAGGCGCTCACGCTCAATCTCGGCCTTTTCCTTGTTCACGCCATATTTAAATCCGCCACCTTGTTGATAGCCTGGATCATTCACCATCTGCGCAAAAATAACCGCTCGAGCAGCAGCCAGTGGACGCCGTGCCCACCATAGATGCAACGTACTTGGGTGACCGTGACGAATTGATTTTTCGCGCGCGCAAGCGACATTAATTGCATCGAGCGGCAGCGCAACTTCGATGAGTTTTTTGGGTGTTTTTATTGTGGTCATACGAGTCCTGTGGCGTGCTGCTGCAAGGTGTCTTCGGCAATCTGCCCGAAGAACTGGCGTGTCAGGCTGAAGAAACGGCTTAGGCGTTGATTGTGCGGCAGCAAATCAATGCTGGCCAGATCGGGCAAGCTCCAGCCTTTAGTTTGGTGCTCTTGAAAGCATTGATCGAGCTCATCCCACCACCGCTGCCTGCGGGTGATCAGGTAGGGGCTGTTGAGGTTGAGCAGGGTGATGGTGTAATCCGCTTTGTCAGCGTCCTGCGCCGAGATCCCTCGCGCGGGAACCACGCGTCCGTCGGAGAGGTAGGAGAAGAAGCGCTGGCAATCGGGCTGGTGGCAGGAAACAAAGCGAGTCATATCGACAGCTTGTTGTTTGCCCGATGCATGGCCGCCAAAGACCTCATTGCCTTGCGCCTTGAAGGGTTGCAGATCATTGGCACTATTGAGGGCGCTGGCGGCTAGGTTAGTGTAGTCGAAAGTGCGTGCCGGATTTTGGCTTTTGTTTTCCACGTGCTCGATGTGGTAGCCCAGACCCTCTTCATCGGCGCGCAACTCGCTGTAACAGCACAGCTGGAATTGTTCGTCGAGTAGACATTGCTGCACGTGCGCCTTATGCGCAAAACCGCGCCAGCGACTGGTGGCCTGCGGATTCATCAGCGGCGGGTTGGCGTGGGATTGGCTGAGGTGATGGCCGCCAGTGCCTTGCTTGGTGATGGCCCTCATGGCTTCAGCGCCTCTTGGCGTTGAATGCTGCGTTGCAGTCGCTGCAATTGCGGGTGCTGCTCGCCTAGAGCAGCAATCAGGCCGCGCATCAACTGCGTAGCCTCGGCGCTTTGATAATTGCCTTGATCGACCCATCCGGTTAGGCGTTGCAAGTCGGCTTTTTCGCTGACCGGTGGCTGCGGGTCAACCATCATCACGCTATGCAGCACGTCACCACTGGGTTCACCGTAGGTCATGGCTAAAGGCGGCGCGGCAATGATCTTGCCACTGGCGTTGGGGCCAATGACGCGGATATTTTCGCGCTTAACTGTGCTTAAAACCTGCGGACTGTGTGTGGTGACAATGAATTGCGTGCCAGGGAATGTGCGTGTTAGATCGGTCATAATATGTTGCTGCCACGAGGGGTGGAGGTGCAAATCGACTTCGTCAATGAGTGCGATGGCTGGCAAGTCCAATGGGTTCATAATTTGTATGCCGTTGACTGCCATTCGACTATTCGCCTGTGCCATGCGGCGGGCGAGGTCCATTACCAAACCCAGTACTACACGGTAGCCGTCGCTCAATTGACTGATGCGCAGTGTGCGATTCACACCGTCAGGCATCTGCCGGTCGATTACGAAACGCAGAGGGCGAATTTCGGTGCGCGGATTGCTAAAACCAACGGGCAGCATGCGGATGATGGCGTCGCGTACCAAATCAAGCTCGGGTAAGCGGAAATCAAAATCGCGCCTTGATTCCTTTTCACGCCGCTCCAGGTCTTCCATTGCATTGAACCATTCAAATGCAGCCCGGAAACGCGAGTCAGGCTCCAGTGCTCCAGCCAGCGATTCAAAGCGAGCAAATTGCTTTTTGAAGCCCCTGCGACGCTGCACTTCGCCTCGTATGGCCCGATTGGTGCCGTAATAGGCCATCACCGGTAGAAAATAAATCGCACCTTCCGCTTCAGCCTGCACCAGATTTAATGTGAACTCATCAATCTGCTTCAAACCTTGCTTGAGCAAGCCCTCGAGTTCATCTGTTAGCGAGTCCTTGATCACACTGGCCGTCACAGCGCCATCGCGCTTGCGTCCACCCGCCCAGACTATTGGGGAACCCTCACGGTCTTTTGCCTCCCACGCCAGCATCATGAAAGCTTCGCGGCGCTCACCTTTGTTGATACGAATATCAGCTTCTTTGGTTGTTCGTCCGATAACACCCGGAAGCTTCGTCAAGTAGCGACCGAATCCAATGGCAATTGCATCCAGGATCGCTGTTTTGCCAGCGCCATTCTCCGCGATGATGACGGTCAGCCTGGGGTCAAATTCAACGACTAATTCGTCAAAGCATCGGAAATTGCGCAGATGTATTCGCTCTAGCTTCATTGGATGTCTCCGGGCTGTACTGCTTTTGATAGCAAATGTGTCAGGTCGAGGTTAATGCTGGTCACCGCCCAATCAGGTTCTTGTGTGAAGGGCTTGGTCACATAGAACGGCCCTTCGTGCTGGTCGCCGTCCACCAGGACGATGGCCAGAATGAATTTATCTTGCTGGTTCAACCCGTAGAGTATTTCGTTACGGGTGACGGTTACGGTGCTGTTACCCTTGGCTCGGCCCTTGACTTCAATGTGACGCGAGTGCGGAAACTTGCCGTCGATGGCCCTCGGTAGGCTGGTCACGTCCCAGCCGCATTTCTTCGCCGAGACATCGATTACTTCGTGGCCGAGGGCGCGTTCAGCGTCCATCACGGCATTCATCGCCACCCACTCGACTCGCGCACGAGCGGCGGCATCAGCAGTCCAACCCGACTGCCCTTTGCGCTGCGCCAGCAGCCCGGCCGGGATTACCAATGCACCACCCGCTACAACTGGAGTGGCGGAAATGACGTGGCGCATACCCAGCAACTCTTTCTCGCGTGACTCCCGGCGTGCGGTCAGGTCGTCAATGGTGCGGCGAACGTTTTCAAGGGTCAAACGCACATCTTTTCCGGCAGCGAAGTCATCTTGAAATTTGATGTAGCGATCCGACCAATAGTTGATTTCTTTGACCAACCGCTCGTGAACAGCAACCAAAGTCTTGTCTACATGCTTCTCGCGGCGACTGCGTACTTCGTCGAAATGTTCTGGCACCAGACTGATAGAAGCGTGGGCCAGCGCCATCTGTTCAAGGTTGCGTGCATCGATACCGTTGAGCCACGGCCCACCCAATACATCCTCGATCAATGCCATATCTGCCTTGTCGATGGACTCCAAGTCAAGGTGCGGTGCCCAGCCTGCATTGATGGCGGAGCCTTGTGGGTCGATCTCAACAAACTGCATGCGACGTGAAACTGTACGGCTAGGATCAGCACCTTCTCTGATGGAATGGTCGATGATGAACATTACTTTAGGAGTGATGCTCATATCACTCGGATCAACCAATACCGCGCCTTGCTTTAGTTTGTTGCGGTGTTGCTCAAGGACGAGGTCAGTCACCGACTGCATCAACGGATGACCTGGGTGCATCAGGTTGGCCATTGGTGCACTAATTTTGTCGGCGACACGAACGAATTGCTTTTCAAAGCAGACGCGTTCATAGCGCCGCAGCACTGGGTCAGCATTTCGGCGATCCCTGCCAGTTATCTGGCGATCACGCTCGCGGACGTTGGCCGGAACGTGGGTGATTTCATAGCGGCCTTGCTCACGTGGGCGCAGTTCGCCGCCCATTTGCTGAAATGCCTGATTAAAGAAGGACCGGATGAAGTAAGGCTGTAGCTTGCGCGCCTCGGCTTTTTCCATCTCTTCCTTGACAGCAAAGAGGCGACGCTCATCCATCACTTCTTCACACAGGGCGTTGCGCTTGATGATGGCTTCCAAATGTTCAGTATCCAAGGCGCCTTCAAGCTTGCGGTAGAGACGACCGCGAACCTCGGGGTCTGCGCCATAACGTATTGCCTCTATCAGCAAGTCTTTCAGACTTTTTTCCTCAAACACTTCCCCGAGGATGTCGAATACGCGACCGCCAAGCGCAGCGCGCTCGATTTCCAATTTTTCAAACAACCGCTGAAAAACGTCGCCCTCGCGGGTTTCTGCTGCGACCATGTTCCACAAATGGCAGACCTCGGTTTGGCCGATACGGTGGATACGACCGAAGCGCTGCTCAAGGCGGTTGGGGTTCCACGGCAGGTCATAATTCACCATCAGATTGGCGTTTTGCAAGTTGACGCCTTCGCCCGCAGCATCGGTGGCCAACAGCACGCGCGTAGTCGGGTCATTACGGAACAATTCCTGAGCCTTGCGGCGGTCTTCGCGTTTGACGCCGCCGTGAATCATCACCACGGACTCTTCATTGCCGATCAGTCCGCGAATTTTGATCGCGAGGTAATTGAGCGTATCGCGGTGCTCGGTAAAAATGATGAGCTTGCGCTGCCGACCATCGACATCGTGCATCTCTGGCGTGTTCTGCAGCAGCTTGGACAATTCATCCCACTTGCGGTCTTGACCCGAGTGGACAACCTGCCGCGCCTGCTCTTCCAACCCTTCAAGGATGATGATTTCAGCTTCAAGCTCTTGAATCGTCTGAGCAGCGGTCGCTTGATCAACGACGGCTTCCTCGAAGTTTTCATAGTCATCTGGCGAGAGCGCGTCGGCGGATTCCCAAATGTCTTCCGGTGCATTGCTTAAATCGCTGGCAATGGCAGTTTCTGTGAGCAATTGCCCCCGCTGGCGCAACTTTTCCTCCTCGACACGCCGTTTGAGCTTGCTGCTGCGGCGCTTGAGCGATTGGTAGATGGCTTCCGGACTGGAGGCTAGGCGACGTTGGAGTGATGTCAGCGCAAAGCCGACTGTGCCCTTGCGTGCGCCGTCTTGTAATTGATCGGCCCGGTTCATTTCCTCTTTCACGTATTCGGTGACGGCTGCGTACAGCGCAGCTTCTGGGTCAGACAGTTTGTAGTTTGCGGTGCGCGCGCGGCGTTCAGGAAAAAGTGGCGTGCCGTCAAACCGGAGCATGTCCTCCTTGACCATCCGGCGCATCAGGTCGGTGACATCAACCTTGTGCGCACCATCGCGGAACTTACCGTAAAAACGGTCGGAGTCCAGCAGTGACATGAACAACTGGAAGTCCTCTTCCTTACCGTTGTGCGGCGTGGCCGTCATCAGCAGGAAATGGCGGGTGATGGAACCCAGCAGTTCGCCGAGTAGGAAGCGTTTGGTCTTATTGACCTTGTTGCCAAAGTAGCTGGCTGATAGTTTGTGTGCTTCATCGACGACAATCAGATCCCATTGAGAATGGCGCAATTTTTCCTGCAGGTCTTCGTTTCTGGAGAGTTGGTCAACACGGGCAACCATGAGATCAATATCGTCGAAAGGATTGCCGCTGCGCGACTGCTCGACCTGTTCGCGAGAAAACAGCGTGAAGGACAGCCCGAATTTTTCAAACATTTCGTCCTGCCATTGCTCGACCAAACTGCCGGGAGCAACGATCAACACTCGCTTGGCATCAGCACGCATCAGCAATTCTCGGATGAACAATCCCGCCATGATTGTTTTGCCCGCACCCGGGTCATCTGCAAGCACGTAGCGCAGAGGCTGGCGCTGCAACATGGACTCGTACACCGCCGTAATCTGGTGTGGCAATGGTTCTACGTTGGAGGTGTGGACGGCCATCATCGGATCGAATAGATGCGCCAGATTAATCCGGTAGGCCTCGGCAGCCAGCTTGAACTCGTCGCCGGGAGCATCAAACGCCCAAGGGCGGCCAGCCTCGGCCAGCGACAATTTTGCCTCGTCGGCGCGGAACAGCATCCGCTCCAGAAGTTTGCCGTCCGCCGTCTTGTAGTAGACGGTGAGGGCGTTGCCCCCAACCGGCTCCGTCGTAACAATCCGCACGACATGCCCGGGCTCGATGCCCGAGATCGCGGCGTTTTTCTGGATTTGCTCAAGCTTCAGCATGCGGACACCTGTTCTTTTTGTAGCCCCGAGGTATCAGGGTTTGAGCCGGTTGTAAGGCGATTGATTGGTCGGCTTGAGCGAGATGCTTTCTGCGCTCGCCTT
The DNA here is from genome assembly GCA_041689205.1 of Pseudohongiellaceae bacterium. GTDB lineage: Bacteria > Pseudomonadota > Gammaproteobacteria > Pseudomonadales > Pseudohongiellaceae > JAVVEG01. The sequence goes on from JBDNGQ010000009.1 coordinate 17,584, forward strand.
TTGTGCGACGGCATCGGATGTGCGCTGTAATTTCAAACCCATGACGCGAGGCGGCGTGTTTTCTTTCGCCAACTGTTTGAGGTGAGCGACATCGCCCGGTGTCCATTGCTTGCCGTGGTTTGCAGGGGTCTTAGCCATGATGAAGCTCCTTTTTGTCTTGAAAACATCGATGCCGAAGGTCTTGGGTTCCGGGTTTTGCATTACTACTCCTTGCCCTGAGACCCGTAACCCGTGGCGAGGATGAGATTGGTCACTCCGTAGAGCGCTTGCCGATTGCGCAGCCAGAGATGGTGTTCAATTCCTTTAAGACTGTGATCGTCGGTGCAGTCCACATTCCAGCGACGCAGCAGGTAGCCCGCCATCGCAGCACGCACGCGCACCTTTAGCACGCCGCTCTCCATCCCGTATTCGGCTTCGATGGCGTCCGGGTGCTGCACATTGGCGGGGTGAGGCACGAGCTCGAGCTCGGTAATACGGTTCCACTGGTTGTCTTGATCGGGCGATTCGTTGTCATCAACTTCGACTGTAGTTAGCCTGGCATCGGCGATGCGTCCCAGAACGAAATCTCGAAACTCTCCGGACTTCCGATCAAATGCTCGGACGTGCCATCGTTGTCCGCTGTCCGCCAGTGCGAACGGTACGATCTCTCGCGTGGTAAGCCCACTGGACAGCGCGCGGTATGAAATCTCGACTGCAGACTTCCGATGGATGGCGCGAGTGAGCGCTGAAAGCACCTCGAGGTCGAACTTGGCGCTCAGCGACGATCCCTCGCATGCAACCGAGGACTTCCACCTGATCGGCTCACCATCCCCGAACCCCTGCGACACCCATGTGAGCACCCGGTCAGCCGAGAATTCAAACACGGGCCGGAACCACTCGGCACGGACATAGATCTTGCCCTTCGGATCGTAGTCGATGTTGCGCGGCGCAAGTTCCTTGTATTGGCCAATGTCTCGGGTGGCTGCCGCAGACTGAATACCAAACCGCGTCACCAAGTCCTGCCGGCGGATTTCCCCGATGAACCACAGACGCAACTCAATAAACGCAAGCCGATCGCGCTGCGATTGAGTCATTTCTGAAAGTTGGGTACTGGACATTTGCTTTTTCTCTAGCAGTTGATTGGCATTGTTTGACGTAGCTTATGCGACGTAAAAAAAAACGTCAAGCGAATCATAATGCGCGCTAAGTGCGTCGTAAAATGACGCTGATCTGGCTTTGTTTTGTGGTTTGTTGAATTTGCCAGCAAATCAATGGCCGCTTGAGCGCTAGACTTTGTGGGTGCGGGTTCAGTTGCGAAACCCCTGTGTGTCAACCTGACACCATACAGCTCCAGTTTGGGATAACATAGATTTTAGGGTTCTAATGTGAGTCATTGTAATGCCAAAAACACTGGATCGCTTCTTCATAATTGAGCCAGTTGATATGTTAGGGTTTCACTGAGAAGGAACCCAAAGTAAAGAAACGATTTACCGAAGAACAGCTTGTCAATATCCTGACCGGGCCGACCGGAGGGGCCAATACGCTGGCAAATTACAACCTGCCAGAATTTCAGGTACCGAGACACCTGGCCGAACGCACACAGCCAGCACTGCGGGGAAGGTTCTACCTGGAGCGGACCGTCGACCGCCAGGGATGGCGGGAGCCGAGCCCCCCATGGATGGGTTCACGGGCGTGTCCGAGCCAGGTAGAACCTTCCCCGCAGTGCGGATCAGCGTGCAGAGAGCCGAGCCCCAGAGCTCTGAAGCGCGTCCGCACCAGACAGACTCCTCCCGCTGCACGAAACCAATGATATAGTTGCCCCGGAACACTATTAGAAGGAATCCCCATGGGTCCCCTGAAAGGCATTAAAATCATCGAATTCGCAGGACTCGGTCCCGCACCATACTGTGCCATGATGCTGTCTGATCTCGGCGCTGAAATTATCCGCATCGATCGAAAAAGCAGCAGACCTGAAACCATCACCACCCGCCCAGGCAATCCCATCGATCGTGGACGCCGCTCTCTTGCAGTCGATCTCAAACGCCCCGAAGGCATTGCCCTGGTGCTCAAATTGATGGCCCAGGCCGATGCATTGATCGAAGGTTTTCGCCCCGGCGTGATGGAACGGCTCGGTCTGGGCCCCGATGTCTGTCTGGCGCAGAACCAGCGCCTCGTCTACGGACGCATGACCGGTTGGGGGCAGACCGGTCCGCTGGCTCAGGCTGCGGGACACGACATCAACTATATTGCCCTGACCGGCGCACTCCATACGATGGGTCGGGCCGGGGAGCCGCCGGCGCCACCCCTGAACCTGGTCGGTGATTATGGCGGAGGCGGCATGTTGCTGGCAGTGGGTATGCTGGCAGCATTGCTGGAGACTCGAACATCAGGCAAAGGCCAGATTATTGATGCCGCAATGACCGATGGGTCGGCGAGTCTGATGACCTTGTTTTACGGCATGAAGGCCGCAGGTCTGTGGAGTAATCAGCGC
>JBDNGQ010000010.1:0-3276 GCA_041689205.1 Pseudohongiellaceae bacterium
GCGATGCTCTGGCCATGGCGTTACTGGAGGCGAAAGGCTTTACCCGTGAAGACTTTGCATTTTCACATCCTGGCGGCAAATTAGGCAGACGCCTGTTGCTTAAGGTCAAGGACATCATGCACAGTGGCACAGCCATACCTCGTGTGCGCGCAGATACTTTGCTTAAAGATGCCCTGATGGAAGTCAGCAACAAAGGCCTGGGCATGACCACTGTGATTGACGACAAAGGTGGTCTGCTGGGAGTATTTACTGACGGTGACCTGCGCCGCAGCCTCGATTCTGATAAAGATATCCATGCCACGCGGATCTGCGATGTCATGTCAGCCCAAGGCAAAAAGATATCCGAAAATGCTCTGGCAACAGAAGCGGCCAATCTTATGCAGGAAAACAGTATTTACACCCTGCTGGTTATTGATGCAGAGGGCAGATTGGCCGGTATCATCCGCATGCACGACCTACTACAGGCCAATGTACTGTGAATAATTGCACAGAAAGTAAATGCACTGTGAATAAATACACTGGACAAAAATGTTCTGTGACTAAAAGTGGCGTTAATCATGCATTTTAATCTTGAACCAGCAGAATTGATTCAGCGTCTTCTTAAGATCCGCCTGCTGGTTCTGGACGTTGATGGTGTGCTCACCAGCGGAGCACTTTATTTCAGTGACAGCGGCGAGGAAATTAAAGCTTTTTGCGTACTTGACGGTCAGGGTATCAAACTGCTGCAGGAAAATGGTATCAGCGTTGCCATTATAAGCGGTCGAAGTTCTCCACTGCTGACCAGACGCGCCCACAACCTTGGTGTCACCCTTTTGTATCAAGGACGCGAAGATAAGCTGACTGCACTTGATGAGCTTTGTCTTGCTAATGGCTTTAGCTACAGCGAAATTGCCTATGCCGGCGACGACCTGCCGGATATTCAGATTATCAAAACCGTCGCAGTGGGCTTCACCGTTCCCAACGCCCATGATTCAATAAAAGAAATAGCTCATGCATGCACAGAACGCTCGGGCGGCAGTGGCGCTGTCCGCGAGATCGCTGATTTTATCCTGCAGTCACAGGGAAAGTACGAGCAGGCAATCGCTCGCTTCCTTTGACAAAGAGAATATGACTTATGCATAAAGGCTGGTTTTTTCTGATTGTTCCCTGTCTGCTGCTGGTGATCCTTATCGATCGACCAAATATCCTGCAGTCAGGCAACAGGTCAATTGATGAAGTTATCACTGAAATAGCTTTTGATTCCTGGTCAACCGAAATAAGTACTATATTATTCAATGCTGAGGGCGAAATAGAATACAAAATGCAGGCATCGCGCCAGGTACACTTTTTGAATAATACGACATTGCTCGAAGATCCCAATCTAACTTTATATCAGGTCGCCGGTGGACAATGGACCGTTACAGCGAAGTCAGGGAGAATCCAGCCTATCAGTGAAAATACCGAAACCAGCAGCATATCCGCGATCGAACGCATCGAGCTTATCGATAACGTAGAACTTTTCCAGACGGATAATTTTGGCAATCGAATGGTATTAAGCACTGCTTTTCTTACTCTGGATCCTAAACTGGAAACACTCAGCACTGACCACCCTGTGCAGTTTCAGAGCAGCACTATTGAACAGACGGCTATTGGAATGCATGCAGATCTGAATCAGAATACGGTGACTTTCCTTTCACAGATAAGAGGCAGGTATGACGCGACTGCGCCAGAATAAACAATTCCGAACCAGCCAGATATTTCTGTGCCTGTGCGCTGTTGCGCTTACTGCGGCAGCAACTGCAGCATGGAGCCTAAGTGCTGATCGTGAGCAGGAATTGATTTATTCGGCTGACGGCAACTCAACCATCGCCACCGTTGAGGGTATGCGCATTGTCACTGTCAGAGAAAACGTTTTTATCAAACAAGGGTCGATGGAACTGCGTGGTGATCTCGCAATATTTGAATACGACCAGGAAAACAGTGAATTAAGAAAAGTCAGCGTCACAGGCAACCCGGCCAGTTTTCAACAACAACCGGATGGAGATAGTGAAATCATTACTGGCAGCAGTGAGAACATTTATTACTATATTGGTAGTGAAAATCTGGTCGAATTTGTCGGGACTGCCAGATTTAATCAGGGAGGCTCCGTTATGAATTGCATCGAAATTCGACATGAAATAGATAGTGACACTACTGAAATGACAGGACCATGCAGCGGCACGCTGGCGCCGCAGCCAAACTGATGAACAGTCTGAGAGCAACACATCTAGCAAAGTCCTATAAAGGCAAACCGGTAGTGCGGGACGTCTCCTTAAGCGTTGACAGTGGGCAAATCGTAGGCTTACTCGGTCCAAACGGTGCCGGCAAGACGACCTGTTTTTATATGATTGTCGGACTGATCAAGTCGGATCATGGTTCCATCATGTTGAACCAGGCCGAAATTGGCGAATTACCCATGTATGCCAGGGCTCAACGCGGGCTTGGTTATCTGCCGCAGGACTCTTCGATATTTCGCAGTCTGTCCGTTGCCGAAAATATTCTGGCTATACTTGAAACCCGCGAGGATCTGGATCGATCACAACGTCAGGAAACCATGGAAAGTCTGTTGCAGGAGTTTCATATCGGTCATATCCGCAATAACAAGGGTATGAGTCTCTCTGGGGGGGAGCGCCGTCGCACGGAAATTGCGCGAGCGCTGGCTACAGAACCTCGCTTTATTCTGCTGGATGAACCCTTCGCAGGAATTGATCCGATTTCAGTTGGAGATATCAAAGACATCATCAAACATTTGAAGGCCCGTGGTATCGGAGTACTGCTTACCGATCACAATGTGCGGGAAACTCTCGATATCTGCGAAAGAGCCTATATCGTCAGTGAGGGACAGATTATCGCGGAAGGAGAGCCCGATCTGATTTTGAGCAATCCCAAAGTACGTGAAGTTTACCTGGGCCAGCAATTCAAATTTTAATAAGCAGCTGTCAACCGCATCATAGCCGTTGCAAGGTGTTGCAAATTTTTTAACGAATCGGCATGATGATTGCTAATGAACCGGGCCCTGAAGTGCCGCCCGGCATTGAGGTAGCAAGATGTTCTTTCTGTTTTCCACGATGACACGCAAGCCATTATGAAATTATCGCTCCAGCTTAAGTTAGGTCAATCATTGACCATGACCCCCCAGCTGCAGCAAGCCATTCGCCTCCTTCAGCTGTCTACTCTGGATCTTCAGCAGGAAATCTATCAGGCGCTGGAATCCAATCCCATGCTTGAAGTGGATGAAAGCGATGATGGCTACGCCGC
>JBDNGQ010000011.1:0-7319 GCA_041689205.1 Pseudohongiellaceae bacterium
CGCCATGGAGAATGTTAATAAAATGGATTTTTATCGTTGATATTGTTGAATATTATTTTAAAAAACGAAGCATGTGCGACAGCGAATCTGCTGGCGTCGACCGATTTCGCCTTCCGGATTAGTGCATGATTTTGGTCATCAAGTCACAGAATTGCCCGTATTTAGAGCAGAAATGGGTAGAAGGGTTACACATTTCGCCATGTACGACTGGCGTGTGAATCTTTCTAAAGTGGATATGAACAAATTCAGCGTTGCTTTACTTGCCGACAGGCTGGACCTGCTGAGTGAAATCGCAGGCTGGTTCGAGTCCGAATGGCCAGCGCATTATGGGGCTGCGGGTTCTGCCTGCGCATTGATTGATCTGCAAGCCTATGCGGATCGTGATGACTTACCCCTCGGGCTGCTTATTCTTTGGGACGACAAGCCATGCGGTTTTGGCGCACTTAAGAAGGAGCCGTTTCCGACTCATCCGGATTTGTTTCCGTGGATCGGTGCTGGATATGTGAAGCCTGAGTTGCGACGAAAAGGTATCGGTGCCGCTCTTTTGACAGCTTTGGAAGAGCTTGCCATGAAACAAAAAATCCCCCGGGTTTACTGTGCAACAAGCACCTCAGCATCATTGCTCATTCGCTGTGGCTGGCAACTGCGCGATAAGGTCGACCATGAGGGGCAGGAAACGGGCATTTATGAAAAGGCCCTCTGAAGCGTCGCTGCGGAACATTATTATTTTTGGCAATTCAGGCTCAGGTAAATCAACGCTGGCTGCTGAACTTTGCAAAGCGCATGATTTGTCTCATCTGGATCTGGACAATCTTGCCTGGCTGCCATCGACTCCTCCAGCACGACGAGCACTCAGTGATTCAAAGCAAGAGATTCAGCGCTTTATAGAGCAAGCTGATGGCTGGGTGATTGAAGGTTGCTATGCCGATGTACTTGAACTTATCGAGCCCTTCGCGACAGAGGCAATCTTTATGAATCTGCCGCTTGCGCTTTGCCAGCAAAATGCCAGAAACCGACCGTGGGAGCCGCACAAGTATGAGTCAAAGGAAGCGCAGGATAACAATCTGGCCATGCTGCTCGATTGGATTGCACAGTACTACGCGAGAGATGACATGTTTTCCTATCAATCGCACAGAAACCTTTTTGATCGATTTCACGGGCTGAAAAAAGAAATTGTGAATAACACATATTCGAGGTGAAATTGGAAAGCAGCTTTGAAGAGGAAGTAATCTGCGGCAAAACAAGGAACTAACAATGTCCGACATAAAATTCTCCAGCGAAGAAAAAGAAATGCTGGTGAAAAAACTACGAACATATTTCAGCGACGAGCTTGATCATGAAATTGGACAATTTGAATGTGAATTCTTTTTGGATTTCATATCAGCTGAAATTGGATCGTATTATTACAATCAGGGGCTCTTCGACGCGCAAGCGCTTTTGGCACTTAAAATTGATGACATCACGGAAGCTTTTTATGAGCTTGAAAAGCCAACAGGGTTGCAGAAATAAGATCCGCATTTCATAAAACCAACAGCAGAGATAATAATAAAATGTTTAAAGAATTCAAAGAATTTGCAGTAAAGGGTAATGTCGTTGACATGGCTGTCGGCATCATCATCGGTGGCGCTTTTGGTACCATTGTTAAAAGTCTGGTCGAGGACATTATCATGCCCCCCATCGGTCTTATTCTGGGCGGTGTGGATTTCTCGAATATCTTCCTTATCCTGAAACAGGGAGCCACTCCCGGCCCTTATGCCGCGCTCGCCGATGCCAAATCGGCAGGTGCGGTAACCATGAACTTCGGTCTGTTCATGAGCGGAGTGATCAGTTTTCTGATTGTCGCATTTGCGGTATTTGTGCTGGTCAAAGGTATCAATAGGTTGCGGCGACAGGATGTCGCTCCAGAGATAAACACCAAGAACTGTCAGTTCTGCCTTTCATCAATTCCTATTAAAGCAATCCGCTGCGCTCATTGTACTTCTCAGCTTATTTAAGCACTGGCTCCTGCAGCGGCTGCCTGCAGTTGCTCCTCCAGCAGCCATAAGCGGTCCTGACCCCAGTGCGCACTGCCTTCATCAACTCTGAAGGCAGGCACGCCCCAGATACCCAGCGTGAACATCTCTTCGCGATTGGCTTCGGCCACAGCACGCCAGCTCGGATCTGCCAGTGCGGCCTGCATCTGTGCCGCATCAATACCAGCTCTGTTGCACAGCTTGAGCAGGCCGGCATCACTGCGTGCGCTGATGCCCTCGGCAAACACTCCACGCATGAAGGACACCGCAAAGGCTTCACCTTTGTCCTGCTGGATAGCGTGATGCAGCACGGCCAGACCGCGTTCAGTGGGTTTTCCAACGGGATCGGCAATCAGCCCAAAAGGCAGGCCGATGCGTTCGGCTTCGCGTTTGGTATCGCTGACAATATAAAATCGTTTGGCATCGGGTATGGGTAGACCGCGCATCACCATTGGCAGCACAAAGCGCAGGCGCAGACGGGCATCGTATAATTTCGCCAGTGCTATTACCCGCGGCAGGACTATCCAGCTGTAGGGGCTGCGAAAGGAAAGATACAGATCGAGAAGGGCGCGACGATTAAGTGGGCCTGGCTGCATTGCTGCTTCCAGCCGGGTAACAAAAGGCGCCACTTTTCTGTGGCTGAACGGTTGCAGTCGCTGTTCCAGATAGGGCAGACGATCCAGCCCCCAGTACCATTCACCTTCAAAATAGAACATCGCACTTAAATAGTGGCCAAGTTTTTCACGCAGAGCCTTGCCATCTGCCAGCGCCGCAGCCGCGTCGCCGGAAGCAGCGTTGTGTGCTTCAGTCATGCCATTGAATGCATCGCGAATGCCAGCTGCCGCAGTTGCAAAGTCATTGGCATCAGTGATGCCGGCAAATGCAGCTTGCGCTTGAAGCACGGCATCGGCAGCCGGTGCGCTCTGCCAGGGCAATGGGGTCAGCTTGAGAGCTCTGGCCAGATCAGCAGCATCCCGTAATGACCAGTCCACCAGGCGCTGCGGTTCCGGAGCTGCCGCGGCATCAGGTGCCGGCACCAGATGAGGCACGAGTTTTATCGCATAGTTTGCAACCAGATGTGGCAGAGCGCGCACGGCCAGATCTGAATAGGGGTCATCTGCCTGATGAAAGTAGTGTACTTCTGCCTGCTCACCACGCAGGTGACGCTGCAAGGCAGCCTTCTGCCGACGCGCAGCGCGATACAGCGGGCTGGTAATAAGGGCTGAACCACGGGTGCGCAACCAGCGTTTCATCGTCATAATTTCAGTCCTTCCAGCAGCACGCGAATAAGCGTGTCGGCATAGGCATCGGCAAGCTTCGGGTCGCGTATGTCCCGACCTGAGATGGATTTGCGTGTGGCCTGGTGGGCAAAGGGTGCGGTGGCGGCATGCGTCGCAATCATAAACACAAAATCGCTGTCCATATCTTTGACCAGTTTTCGTTTAACAGCTTCGCGATAAGGTTTGAGTGATATTTCATATAAAGGTCGAACATATTTTTCAATCACATAATCAAAATGTTCGCCGCCATCAAGGCCCGCCTGCATCAGAAAACCAGCCAGATGCGGTAGCCTGGCGGACAGTTGTACATAGGCTTTGATCTGCACAATCATCTGCTGTATCGGATCATCCTGCTGCGCCGCCGGCGGTCTGCTGGCCAGTGCCTCGCTGACCTGGCCGAACAGATAGTCCGCAGCCGCGTGAAACAGATTTTCTTTATTGCTGAAATAGTGCCGGATCAGGCCATGGGTCACTCCAGCCTCGACAGCGATGGTGCGCAGACTGGTGGCCGTGAAGCCATGTGATGAGAAACTTGCCAGTGCAGCACACAGAATCCGCTCGGACTGCTGTTCTGGATTGGCATTAACCGGCCGCCCCGGCGTACTGCGTTTTTTCGTGTTGTCCATGTTCATCGGCTTTACCAGGGTCCCGTAACGATCGGTAGACAAAGCAAATTGTCGTAATTATACTGCCGGATAATAACATGCAAATGTAAACGAGGAAACGCCAGTGATTACCATGCCAGCTGCATGTCTGCGACCGTCTCTGCCTTGGTTGATGCTGTTTAGTGCCAGCGTATTATTCAGCACTGGCGCTTTAGCAGAATCAATACCGGCAGAGATGGTGCTGATCCCGGGCGGCCAGTCAGTAATTGGTTCCGACAAGGGCATGGAGGACGAACGTCCGGTGTTTCATGCGCAGTTGCCCGATTTCCTGCTGGACCGTACGCCGGTAACAGTAGCTGCTTTTGCTGATTTTGTGCAACGCACAAGCTATGTCAGCAGTGCTGAAAAATTCGGTGATGCTGCCGTCATGCAGTTTGGTACCGGGCGGTGGTATCTGCAGGCCGGCGCCAGCTGGCAGTATCCTCTGGGACCGGAAGATAATGCCGCCTCTGCAGATCATCCGGTCACTCAGGTATCCTGGGATGATGCTCAGGTTTATTGCAGCGCACAGGGAAAACGCCTGCCCAGCGAAGTGGAGTGGGAATATGCTGCGCGCAGCGGCCATGAGGGCGATATCAGTTATGCCTTCGGCGAAAATATACTCAAGGAAGGGGATTATCTTGCCAATATCTGGAATGGCAGCTTTCCCGTACTTAACACCGTAGCCGATGGCTTCGCGACCACTTCACCCGTGGGACATTTTGGTCTGTCTCCGGTCGGGCTCAGCGATATGGCCGGTAATGTCTGGGAATGGACTGCCGACTGGCATGGCAGTTATGCCGGGCGCACAGGTGCCCACGATGCGCCAGCCCAGGGCAGCACCAGGGTGCAGCGTGGTGGTTCATTCTTATGCGAGGCGGGGGTCTGCCATGGTTACCGGGTATCGGCCCGCAGTCATTCCACACCGGACAGTTCGCTGATGCATGTCGGTTTTCGCTGTGCCCGTGACGTGGTGGCGACTGCGGCGGTAAGTAAGCACTAGAGTTGGCGTGATAACAGGGATAGATGACATGCAAAGAACAATCAGAGATGCTGGCAAAAAAGCCTTGTTGCTAAGCCTGCTGTCAGCAGTATTGAGCTTACCGCTAAACGCAGCCCAACCTAACATTGTGCTGATAGTCATTGATGATGCAGGCTTCACTGATCTGGGTGCTTACGGCAGTGAAATCAACACGCCGAACATTGACAGCCTTGCTTCAGCCGGCGTGATCTTCAGTAATTTTCATGCGGGTCCAACCTGTGCGCCGTCGCGTGCCATGCTGATGACGGGTGTGCCCAGCCACCGCGCCGGTGTCGCCACCCTGGATCATCTCAGGCCTCCCGAACAGGAATATCATCCCGCCTATCAAGGTGAGATTGCCAGTGACGTGCCAACGCTTGCCGAACATCTGGCCAGCGCCGGTTATGCCAATTACATTACTGGTAAGTGGCATCTTGGGCACTCGCCCGAAAGCCTGCCCAGCGCTCGGGGTTTTGATCGAACTTTCATACTTGATGCCTCCGGTGCTGATAACTGGTCGCAGCGAACATATCTGCCACAGTACGCGCAGGCGGATTGGTTTGCTGATGGGCAACGTGGCACCTTGCCTGATGATTTTTATTCATCCGAATTTCTGGTTGATAAGATGATCGAGTTCATTGATCAGACCGAGCCAGGTCAACCCTTTTTTTCCTACATCGGTTTCCAGGCCATTCACATTCCGGTACAGGCGCCACGCGAATACATAGAACGCTATAACGGCGTCTACGATGCTGGCTGGGAAGTGCAGCGCGAACGGCGGCATGCTGCTGCTATTGCACGCGGGCTGATCCCGGCCCAGGCTGAACTCGGCCCGGTACCTGAAGTCTTGCGCGAATGGGACGATCTGTCGAGCCGGGAGCGCGAACGCAGTATTCGCAGTATGCAGATCAATGCCGGTATGCTCGAAGCGATGGACCATCATCTGGGCCGTTTGATTGATCATCTTAAGGAGACCGGCGCTTACGATAACAGCGTGTTCCTGGTGCTCTCGGATAATGGCCCGGAACACAATAATCCCACCGCCAATGCCGGGTTCAGGCTCTGGCTACAACTCGAAGGATATGCTCAGGATATCGAAACTCTGGGCGAGCGTGGCTCGTATGCCGCCATCGGTCCGGAATGGGCGATTGCTGCCGGGGCAGGCGGATCCTTATTTAAATTCCATTCCAGTGAAGGCGGTACCCGCGTGCCACTGATTATGTCCGGGCCTGGAATACCAAAGTCTGGCGTGCTGCATCCCTTCACTTTCATCACGGATCTGACCCCGACTATTCTTGATCTAACCGGCACCAGCGCATTAGCCACAGGTCCGCAGTTTACCGGTCGCAGTCTGATTGATGTGCTTCAGGGCAGAGCGCAGCAGGTTTATGGACCTGATGATCCAGTATCGCTGGAGGCCTCCGGTCAGTCTGCTGTGTTCAAAGGCGACTTCAAGCTGATGCGTAATCTGGACCTGTACGGTGATGGTGTCTGGCGTCTGCACAATATTGTGCTGGATCCGGGTGAAACCCGCGACCTCACTGCTGATCAGCCCGCAATGGTCGCAGGCATGCTGCAGGACTATGAGGATTTTTCTGCACAGTATGGTGTGCTGCCGATGCCGCCAGGATATTCCGGAGAAAAACAGATAGCCGATGCTGCCGCTCAGCAGATTGTCGAGAAATACGCAGCGACGCTGTTGCTGGGTGTCCTGGGTATCGCACTTGTGGTCCTGATAATCGGTGTATTGCTGTGGTTTCTGTTGCGCAGATACCGATCATTCAGCAAGACATGATGAACCTGCTGTTCATGGCGTCTCTAATGAAGCCGCCCCCTGGCCAGCGCTGGGGCTGAGCAGATACACACTGAAGATCATCACCATGAGTCCGTCAACAATGAGCACGGGCATTGCCGTTGCAGCGTATTGACTGCCCAGACCTGCAATCAGGGCGAGCAGTGCAGCCTTGCTCACAGCTGCCACCAGCAGCACCAGCTTGCGATGAACGGGGGTGTACGCGGCGTAAATCAACATGGCCCCGATCAGCGTAATCAATACACCCCAGCTGCGTACCACCACCTCAGCCAGTGGCCCGTCCAGCGAGGCGCCGAATGTTCTTTGCAGGGCGAGTTGGGGAGCCACTATTGCCAACGCCATAGTGCAGGTGAGCACACCCCCTACCAGCATAATCCATTTAATATTGGTGCGAATGACGTGCATGTGCAGCTCCTTGTTAAAAATAAACGATGGGTACAGATGCGCTTGCCTTGATCGCTCTGCATGTTATTATCCGGCAGTATAATTTTGCATATGAATATCAAATAATCAACAACCTCGTCGAGCTTCGCTATGAAATATATACGC
>JBDNGQ010000012.1:0-14091 GCA_041689205.1 Pseudohongiellaceae bacterium
GACCATCGGGTAAACCCCTTGTGAATCTGCAAAACTCTCAAGGCGTTATGGAACACCGCTAAGACTCTGATTTAGGTGTTTTCCCGAATAGCGGAACTACGCCGTCTGCCGGAACGCTCTCGTCCGGACGCACCAACAGGAAGTCACCGTTCTGTAACGCGCTGACGGCGACTTTCTCTTCACCCCCATCGGTGATTCGCGTTGCGGTGTCCGGCAGGAGCTTCGCCAGTTCCTTTAATGCCCCTTGAGCCTGATTGATGGAGCGCATCTCGATCCAGTGGCCAAGGAGCATTATCGTGACCAGCGTGGCCAGTTCCCACCAGAGTGCATTGGCCTCGATCAGCCCGAGCTGACGACCCACGAGAACAGGAAGGCGACCGTGATGGCGAGCGAGATGAGGGTCATCATCCCAGGCAGTCGGTCGGTCAGTTCCCGCCATGCTCCCTTTAGGAATACCACACCGCCATAGAGGAAGACGACCGTGGCGAGCACGGGTCCGATCCAGTCCGATCCGGGGAACGCCGGGGCCAGGTAACCGAGGAGCTCCTGGATGTGGGCAGACCAGAAGACCACCGGAACGGTGAGCGCGAGCGAGAGCCAGAACCGGTCCCGGAACATCGCGGGAGAGTGACCCTCGTGCTTGTCATGGCCCCCTTGCTTGTCGTGCTTGTCTTGGCCTGAATGGCCGGACGTCGCTCCAGGCTTGTGCGGCTGGTCGTGCACTTCAATAGCGCTCTTTTTCATCGGGCCTCCTTAAACCATCTACCCCATTCTCAATCGTTGTCATTCGAAGCTTTATAGTGGGCGGAAACCGTTCGTTGGCACACGTACGCCAGGCAAGCCCGGAGCAGAGTCCGCTGGTCATGATTCGTTAACGTTAAGATAACTGTTACACAACCCCTTGATCCTTGTGATCCCATGCCGTATCCGCCGACTATGCAGACACATCAGCACAAGCACATTAGAACAAGCTCATCAGCATAAGCACATCAGCATAAGCACCTCAGCATAAACCGATTGGAGATACCGCATGCCCTTTAACCACAAGCGATTCATTGTCGCGCTCTGCCCGGTTCTTTTGGCGGCACCGGTTTTTGCCCAGCCTGGCGATACCAGGTCCGACGCTACCAAGGCCGACTCTACCGGGCCCGAATCTGCCGTGGTTGAAGAAATCCACGTGATAGGGCGACGGGTAAATCTGGTCGGCCAGGCGTCCAGCGCTTCGGAAGGTATTGTCTCCCAGGAAGAGATCGCGATCAGGCCACTGCTGCGCACCGGCGAGGTGCTGGAAACCGTGCCAGGCGTTGTGGCTACTCAGCACAGCGGGCCGGGTAAGGCCAACCAGTACTTTCTGCGCGGTTTCAACCTCGACCATGGCAATGACTTTGCCACGTTCATCGATGCCATGCCGGTCAATATGCGCACCCATGGTCACGGCCAGGGCTATACCGACTTGAACTTCATCATTCCCGAACTGATTGGCCAGATTGCCTACCAGAAAGGCTCCTATTATCCGGGTACTGGGGATTTTTCCGGGACGGGTTCGGCAAGAATAAGCATGGCCGACAGTCAGGACACGCACCGCATCAAGCTGGGTACTGATTTTGGCCAGGAGAACTGGAACCGGATGCTGGCAAGCGGGGAGTTTAAAACCGGCAACAATGCCGGACTTATCTATGGACTTGAACTGGAAGGCAGTGACGGACACTGGGATGACATTGACACCGATCTCAAGCGCAGAAATCTGTGGTTGAAGCAACAGTGGCAATCAGGTTCCAGCCAATATGGGCTCACCTTCATGGGCTATGACAACTCCTGGAACTCGGCTGATCAGATTCCGCAGCGGGCCGTAGACGCCGGTATCATTACCGAATACGGCTCACTGAATACCACCTCTGGCGGCGACTCCAGCCGCTACAGCCTGTCCGGAAACTGGCAACACGCCTCCGATGCCGGGGTGTTGAATGCCAGTGCTTATGTTATCGATTACGACCTGAACCTGTGGGCTGACTTCACCTACTTCATCGATCCCGCAGGTGACCAGCATCATCAGGTGGACAAGCGACAGATTTACGGCTGGGATGTCAGTTGGGCCCAGGACGGGCATTGGGGTAACTGGCAGGTCAATAACACCTTTGGCAACCAGCTGCGCTACGACGATATAGCAAAAGTTGGCATCTACCAGACGCAGGCCAGGGCGCGCACCGGCGTGTTCCGCATTGATGCCGTAGACGAGTGGAGCAACGGCAGCTATTGGGAAAATGAGCTGCGCTGGACTGAAAACTTTCGGACCACTGCGGGTCTGCGTTACGACTACTTCAGCTTTAAAGTTGATCCGGCAGAAGCCGCGTATGCACCGTCGCTGCTGGTCAATGGCGGGGCAGCGAAGGCAGATATCGTGACCGCTTCAGCGGGTGCCATTTATACGTTTACGCCCGAGATTGAAATCTACGCCAATATCGGCCAGGGCTTTCACAGCAATGATGCCAGAGGCGCCACGATTGAACTGGACCCAGTGACAGGTGATCCGCAGGAACGAGCGGACCCCCTTGTTGATACTCTGGGCTACGAGTTTGGTATGCGCGCCTTCCTCAACGACTCCCTGAATCTGTCCATGGCCCTGTGGTCGCTGGACATTGATTCCGAACTGGTTTTCGTTGGAGACACCGGCAGTACTGAAGATACCGGTGTCGGCAGCAAGCGCAAAGGGCTGGAACTGACGGCCTACTACTATCTGAATGACGTCTGGACACTGGATTTTGAATACGCCTGGTCGCATGCACGCTTCAAAGAAAAAGTGGATGGATCCGACCTGATTCCCGGTGCCCTGGAGCATGTCCTCAGCGGCGGCGTGAATGCCCGGTTTTCTGATCGCTTCTACAGCAACTTCAGAGTGCGGCATTTCGAGGATTATCCGCTTGATGGCGGACGCACGGCGACAGCCAGCACCATCGCCAATCTGCGCCTGGCCTGGCAGTTCACCGACAAGCTGGAAGGCAGCCTGGATATCCTGAACCTGTTTGATTCCTCAGACCGGGATATTCAGTACGTGTATGAATCCAGGCTCCGGAGCGAACTGCAGGCCGGGCTGGACCCGGTAGAGGATGTGCATTTCCACATCTTTGAGCCGCGCTCTTACCATGTCAATCTGACTTACCAGTTTTAAACAGAGCCGAGGCAACATCAGAAAACTCGTAATACGTTATATGTTAGCTCTTATTAGTGTACTACGCCCCAGAGCTTATCCCTGCCATCAACGCGGCATCACGCCCGGCGGGCATTCAGGCCAAAGAATACAGCGGCACTTATCAACGCCTCATCTTCGCTGACCAGGCAAGCGCGATTATGTTCCGCACAGGCCAGGTGGAGCGCGTCCAGTGTTCTCAGGCTGGTCTTGCGCATAGTGATCCAATGGATCGCACGCTGGTAACAGGAAGATTCACCTGTTCACTGGCCTGCCCCTGACGGTAATAAGGCAACAGCGCGCTGGTATCAAAATACAACATCAGAAGCGCTCTTCGTCCCGAAGTTTTCTCACTGCCTCTGCAGCGCTCTCTTTGCTTGCAGGCAACGAGGCTCTGAGCCCAGAGCGATCGGTAAATCGAACGGGTTAGGCCTGGAGAGCCGTCAACCGCGCTGCGGGCCTGCCATGGCGCAGGATAACGATCTCTTCTCCGGCCGCCACCGCGTCCAGCAGATTAGACAGCTTTTCACGCGTTTCCCCAACATTGATCTTCTGCATGTTTAAGCGTCTACCCCTTCCGTATTGTGTACACAAAAAGCGTACTCCTGCGGATTTCCTATTGCAATACCGGTGGTTTCTATCGTCAAGAGCCATCCGCCTGATGCAATGACTGCGCAGCAACAAAAGTGTCCAGCACTGGAAGGTCTTGCATATCCCGCACCGTGTTGGTCGCAAGCACATGGGGGCGTCGCCATCCCTGTAACCCGCAGCCTGATGGCTATTTATCAGCTCTGGCAGTCTTATCCGCTCTAGCAGCAAGCAGCGAGTAGTTCTTAGATGGGGTTTGTTGAGCGCATACCCTGCAGGAACTCCACCAGCTCATGAATTTGAGTGCTGGGGTTGTCTGTATGGTGTTGAAGAGCAGCTATATTCGCGCGCTTCGCATTGCTTTTCGCATGCTCTAGTTGCCCAGCTAGCTCTGCAAAAATACCCTTACCCCCTTTTTGATAGTGGGGCATGTATTTTTTTAAGTCAGCCCAAACCTGGTCGCCAACGCTATTACCCGGCAGGGACTCGTATGGGGCTGTGGAATAATGGAAATGCAATAGCAACCAATACTCAAAACAAGGAACAGAAGTCACAGCAAGAAAGGTGTCTTTGGGCGTAGCTCCCGCAATTCTTCTGCAAGCCAAGTCATAGGTTTCATGGCTATCTTTATCAAAGACGCAATACACCCGGTCAAAGGGATCGCCGGCATTCTTTTCCTCTGCGTATCGCCGGAATGCAAACTGACAGATGCTGTCAGGACTGGAATCACAATCGCCTGTTATTTCGATATTGGCGCCATTGAGTTGGTAGTAGTCTTTCAGGCCCTGGAAATAATGAGGCTCCGTTTTACTACCCTCGCAAACTATTAAAACTTTAGCGTAAGGCGCACGCTTCGCTTTACGCCGCTCCAAAGAACTAGCCTGTCTGGCTTTGCGTTTATGGAAGAGATTATCCGTCCCCATTAGCCAGCTACCTTTTTGTCGCAGGCAAATCGATAGTGATGCATTTGCACAAACGGCAAAGCGCCGTAACGGCCTGACAAGTAGGAAAGCTCCAGATTCTCCCTGCCCTTTCGAGGGCTAAAATCCGTTAGCGGGTAAAGCTGAGTAGCCTGAGATGTGTCTTTTTCACAGAACCAGATTTGATCACGTCGAAACACGTCCTGATTGAGAATAGATGTTTCATGGGTGGTGAACACCAATTGCGCATTTTTTGGGTTCGTTTCGGAGCTGTGAAATAATTGAACCAAGAACTGGACCAGTTTGGGGTGCAGATTGTCATGTAGTTCGTCAATGAACAGAACATAACCATTTTCAAGACAGTCCAGCCAAGGACCCGCAAAACCAAAAAAACGTTGTGTGCCATCTGACTCGTCATTCAGATCGAAGATGACTTTATTACCCTCTGCTGTTTCATGAATAGTTTTAATACCTAAGAACTTTTTCCCACTCATTTCCTTGGCTAAGTTTTCTTTAATCGACTCTGGCATGTCATCCGGCAGTTTGTCAGGGTCAAAGAGCTCTTCGTCAACTTCAATATTGGAGATGCCCAAATCAGCCGCCTTGAGAAAATTGACAACACGCGCTTTTTCGGCGCCGCTACACATGGATGCGCTAAATCCTACGCCCCAGCCACCCACTTGACCCGTTCTCAGCGTGGTCTTAAACCAATCGTAGATTGGCTGTAACTGCTGACTGTTCAGTTGTACTGCCGTCGAAAGAAACAAGGCGTTATCCCGAGTGGACTTTTGCCACAAATGCTTCTCTCCAGTTAGATTACTACCAAGCTCCCAGTCATAGCGCTGCTTAATCGCATCCCAAGAACGTCCGAACCAGCGCTGTGGCCTCTTTCTAGGATACGCCAACAGCCACTCCTCGTGGACTCGATCACTGGTGGCGGTAAAGCCGTACTGATATCGCACGCCGTCGACAATGAAGATCATCTCAAATTCACTGGGCTGTTGCTGTGTCGCCAAATTGAGTCGGAAGGGCTCAACTGGAAGTAAATCCCCCCGCTGTTTACCCGCTGAATGCAGCACCACTTCCTTCATCGCGCGCACCGCTCGTAACAAATTGGTTTTACCACCCGCATTCGGGCCATAAATTGCCGCCGACCGCAATAAGTCAAACTCATTGGCCGCCTTTACCTTAAACGTATTTGTGTCGCCAAGCTCTTGCCCACTCGCTTTTGCCATGCTGAAATTTTGCCGCTCCTGAAAGGAACGAAAATTGGCCACACTAAACTCAATCAGCATAGAAACCTCCTCACTTATGCGTTAGCTGGCCAAATTAGCATAAAACCTAATTAGAATGCGTTTTAATTATCATTTTTGGTATTTTTTGTCAAAATTCAATATAACTATATGTTTTTGGCAATTTTAGGCACCCAATCCAGAAACGCTTTTCCGGCGGGCGGGTGCCCGCCTTCCAGAACTGTTCTGGCCTGATGGAACCGGACAACTATTTGAAGCTTCACTAGACAGACTGCGTCATTTGTACTAACGTTCCGTCTGTTGTACGCCAACCAGGAGAATTATCATGCATACCAGTGCCACAACTGCACGCTCGGCCCGACTCGGCCTGCGCGCAACCCCCGAACAGGAAGCTGTACTGCGCCGTGCCGCCGAAGTGGCGCACAAGTCTCTCACCGATTTCATTCTCGATGCTGCCTACCAGGCAGCTGAGCAGACCTTGCTCGATCAGCGCCTATTCCTGGTTTCCGGCAGTCAATATCAAGCGCTTCTGGAAATGCTGGATCGGCCGGAGTCCGACAATCCTGGCTTAGTAGATCTGTTTGCCCGGCGTCCGCCGTGGGTTGAGAAATGAATTTGTCGGCCCCGTTGCCACTAGATGCGAACCATCAGTTAGAAGAATTCGATTGTGCTCGCCCCGCACTCAACACTTGGCTGCTGCACCATGCGCGTCAGGCTCACAGTAGCGGATCTGCAAGAACCTTCGCTGTCTGCGATGGATCTCGCGTCGCAGGCTACTTCAGCCTGACCGTTGGCCAGATCGACACGCTTGAAGCGCCCGAGCCCGTCCGGCGGGGGATGGGGCAGCATCCGATCCCGGTAATTATTCTGGCAAGACTCGCAGTCGATATCGCCTATCAAGGGCGGGGAATTGGTTTCGGCATGCTGCAGGACGCCATTCGGCGCACACTTAAAATTGCTGAGCAAGCGGGAATCCGGGCTCTGTTGACACATCCTATCGACGCGGAGGCCGAGGTGTATTATCGTCGATTCGGCTTCGAGTCGACGCCGGTGCGCGAGCGACAACTGATTCTGCTGCTTAAGGATGCGCGGCGTTTTGTTTGAAACCATGGTTGATAATCCACACTGACAGATCTAATCAAAACCCCTGAATGTTGCCAGAACACTCACCGTTAAATGATTCAGACTCACATTATCTTCTTCTGCCATTATCGCCAAACTGCGGTGCAGGGTGCGGGGAACACGTAATGTCAGTCGTCCGCTATAATGCGGCGTTGCAATCGGTGCAGGCATCGCACGACCTTGCTCTGCGAGCATTGCTGCCGTCGTGGTAATGCTGTCCAATGCCAATTCATAAGCCTCTTGCCATGAATCAGCGTATTCAGCGATATCAGGCAGTTCCTTGACTCTGGCTTCGAAGCAGCTTTCTCCGTCAAAATCATCTAAACGAACATTAATGTTATATCGTGTTGCCGCTGTCTTTGTCGCCCTCCCCCAGAAACGCCTTCAGTGCTAAAGCGTGTATATTCAGGATTTTTACTATGTTATTGGCATAGCCCACTTTCGGTCCATCGCTCCACGAGCCAATTACAGACCTTTGTCAGCGCACACAGCCTTCAGATCATCTTCCTCGACTTCCAAGGTGCGGTCGTGCCCCTGAGTCAGTTCATCAATGCGACGGCGGGAAATATCAAAACCGATGGTTGGGTATTGGCGGGCGAATTCTACGCAAAGGGGCAGGCCGACATAGCCCAGGCCGATGATGGCAATTTCAACGTTTTCCATGTTATATCCGTTGTGTACAAATAATAGGCATACGGCGGGCTGACACGCCACTACACCGCAATAAGATCACCCATCCACAGCTCATGTTGACGTGACACAATCTCGGTAGCCACCTCCCATCGTTTGTGAATATCGGTGACGTCGATCTCAGCAAAACTTCTAAATGTCTGGTAATGGGCCAATTCAATCTTGTTATTCCCGTAACTTTTGCGTTCGCTCTGGCACAACACATCGTAGGAATAGGAGATATTACCGGTACGCCAATTCAGTACGCCACCAAACAGATAGACATCACCGTCCGGTACAGACGCGCTAACCAGATTCAGGAATTCGGCCACACTGTTAGCCGCCGTAGAAACGCCTTTTTGCAATGGCCTCGGCTGGTCCAACCCTAAAGCAAGTTGAGGCGAGGACGAAACCGGGGATTTCTCCTGCTCGGATAACAACTGCGCTACCCGAGCGTGCAGATTGCGAAATGATTCTACAGGTTGTGTTGATAACATGTTTTCAGAGCCGCATATTCTGAACCGGCTTCAGGTCGGTTCTAACCAGATCACTGGCCACCGTAAAGCCAGGAGATTTAACAATCAACGTTTCTTTGCCCATGGCTTGGGCCACACCTATTTCATAATAAATATTTGCCAGGGTTCCAGGCGGAAAACTCTCGTGGCAAACGGCTATGCTGATCGGCGTCGCCGCGATAAGACGCCATATTTTTATAAGAACATCGCGACCGGTTACATGATGCGTCGCATCTATAGTCTTGATTTGCGCCTTGTGGCAAAGCCTGGCGATCTCAGTTCGCATCCGCTTCAACTCAGGCGGAATCTCGCCCCCAAGCTTGGTTATCAAGAAACAATGCTGGGGCATTGACTTTACAGTGCTCATCAGAGCATCCCCATCCGTGGGGCTGTAGATAATCATTTACGCTTCCTTGCCACCGGCACACCTTTGTAGGGCCCTTCCGACTTTTTGTGGGCAAGAATCTTCCCTTCCTTTCTATCAATCTTGACGTAATGGCCAGTCCGGGGGTTCTTCACCTGAACGACGTCTTTATCGCCAGATCCAGATTTTGGTTTAGACATAATTAGCATCCAAAGTTACGATTTAGCTATCGTCAGTATAGTAGACCTCCCCGTTAGTCTGCTATATCTAACTAATAGTACATTCCAAGGGCAACTGCCAAAAATACTACCCTCCTTTACGAGTCACCTTCGTCAGGCTTTCCAACATGTCCCCGGCGAGCGCCTTCCGGTCGTAGCGCGGCGCAGCCTCCAAAGCATACTGCCGATACTTCGCCATCATTTCTGGGTTGTCAGCCAGTTGCTCAATTGCTGCTTTAGGCACCCAATCCAGATTATTTACTGCAACTTCAGTGGCTGCGCCGCGAATACTTGTGCTAACAGAGTTGGTTACCCCGCTGATATCGAAAATGTTCGTCCAATACACCCAAACAGACACGTTTGTTATTTGAATGCATCACTGCTACTTTGCATGCATTCATAGTACTCACACGACTTATCGCTCTCTAGTAAGAGGTAGCAAACAGAGGTGATAAATTATGGCCATGATGACGGTCAGGAACATTCCTGATGAAGTGCTCAATGCTTTGAAAGCACGAGCCAAGCGGCACAATCGCAGCACAGAAGCTGAGGTTCGCGCCATTCTGGAAAATGCTACAAAACCAGAAGAGCGGGTTCAAATGGGGGATGCTCTGGCGGCTCTCGGTCGTCAGATCGGACTAACGAATGAGGATTTCACCGTCTTTGAACAGGTGCGCGATACAACAATCGCAGAACCTATGAGGTTCGAGTGATCATAAAAGTGCAACCAATCATTTTGTTACCCAATCTGTTAGCTCCCAGTGCCTCATGCTAGACTCAGCGCCAAATCCAAACACAGGGTAGTGAAACAACAATATGCCAAAGGTTATCCCCGTCATTCTCTCAGGCGGCTCGGGCACACGCCTGTGGCCCCTATCGCGAAAGCACTACCCCAAGCAGTTTCACAAACTCACCGGCGGTGAACACACCCTGCTGCAGGAAACCGCTTTAAGAGTCAAACACCTGGCAGCGCCCATTGTTGTCTGCAACGAAGATCACCGCTTCATGCTGGCGGAACAGCTGCACAGCATCGACATCCAGCCCGCGGCCATTCTGCTGGAGCCCGAGGCCAAAAACACGGCGCCGGCCATTGCCCTGGCGGCACTGAAAGCACTGGAAATTGACCCACAGGCCATTATCGCCGTATTCCCGGCAGATCACGTTATTCGAGACCAAACGGCTTTTAACAAAGCGTTGGACGACGCCGTAGAGGCCGCACAAAGCGGCACCGATCTGGTCACCTTCGGCATCGTGCCCACACATGCCGAAACCGGCTACGGCTACATTCAGGTTGAGCAGCAACGCGGAAACTGCATGCCAGTCAAAAGTTTTGTCGAAAAACCCGACCAGGCCACTGCTGAACAGTACCTGGAAAGCGCGCGCTACTACCGGAATAGCGGCATGTTTGTGTTCAAGGCATCCAGTTACCTTAGCGCACTCCAAAAAACAGAACCGAACATCATGACGTGCTGCCAGGCCGCACTCGACGCTGCGCGTATTGATCTGGACTTCATTCGGGTGGATGCCGAAGCATTTGCACAGAGCCCCAGCGAGTCCATTGACTACGCCGTCATGGAAAAAGCCAGCAACGTGCGCGTTGTGCCGCTCGATGCCGGTTGGAGCGACATCGGAGGTTGGCACGCCATCTGGGAGATTCTTGACAAAGATGCCAACGACACGGCAAGCATTAGGCGATGTGATCAGTCTCAGCACACACAACACCCTGATACACAACACCAGCAAAGACAAACTGATTGTCACCATCGGCCTGGATGATCTGGTGATTGTTGACACCAAAAACGCATTGCTTGTCGCACACAAAGATCAGGTACAACAGGTGAAGCAGGCAGTCGAACAGATGGCTCAACAAGGCCGCGTAGAGCACCTCTTCCACCGAGAAGTCCACCGCCCCTGGGGCAGTTACGATTCCATCGACAACGGACACCGTTATCAGGTGAAGCGAATCAGCGTAAAACCGGGCGCATCGCTGTCACTGCAGATGCATCACCACCGCGCTGAACACTGGGTGGTTGTGTCCGGCACAGCGCTTGTGCAGGTTGGAGAAAAAGAGACCATGTTGACTGAGAACCAATCGGTTTATATACCGATTGGCGAAACCCACCGATTGACTAATCCGGGCAAGGTCAAACTGGAGTTGATTGAAGTGCAGAGTGGGAGTTATCTGGGCGAGGATGATATTGTGCGGTTTGAGGATAATTTTGGGCGGATGTGAGTCTTGCTTCCTACTCTTTTATATTTGAAGCCTTTGGTCGATAGGAATATTAATATGATGGCGGCAGGCACCTCCCCGCTCTGGCAGAATAGTTGACACGTTCCGCCATCTATTCGTTAATGACCTTGATCGCAGCACTGCGCGAAGTGCTCGACAATCGGAAAATACCAAATGGCAAAAAGTAAACCGCTTATCGTTATGGTGTCCTCGACCGTTTACGGCATCGAGGAACTGCTGGAGCGCATCTACGCCATCCTGGCCCGTTTCGGCTATGAGGTATGGATGTCGCACAAGGGGACTGTGCCGGTAATTTCTACCAAGAGCGCCTTTGACAACTGCCTGCATGCGGTCGAGCAGTGCGATCTGTTTCTGAACGTGATCACCACGCACTACGGATCAGGGAAAGAGGACGCCGCGTCGAGGTCGATTACGCACGACGAGCTGCTGCGCGCTATCGAGTTGAACAAGCCTCGCTGGATTCTGGCGCACGATCAGGTGGTATTCGCACGCACGCTGCTCAGCAACTTGGGGTTCGACAATGCCAAGAAGCGCGCAGAGCTGAAGGTAAAGCGCAACCCGGTGATTGATGATCTACGTGTTATCGACATGTACGAGGCGGCGATTCGGCACGAGGTTCAAGTTGCCGATCGCAAGGGCAACTGGGTGCAAAAGTTTGTCACGGCTGATGACGCCCAGTTGTACGCCAGCGCGCAGTTCTACCGCTATCAGGAGGTGGAGAGTTTTCTTGAGGAACATTTCAAAAATCAGGCTGCGGTGGCGCAGCGTGTTGATCCGGAGAAAAAGCCATGATCCCGAAACTCATCCGAAAGCAAATTCGTCAGGGCGAAGGTATCGACACAGAATTCAAGACTGATATTCGCAACCTGGAAACCATCGCCAGAACGGTTTGCGCGTTTCTGAACACATTGGGTGGCACGGTGTTTTGTGGCGTTGATGACAAGGGCAAACTCGTTGGGGTGGATGAAGCTCAAGACCATGTCCAACAGATTCATGCCTATCTGCTACAGAGCATTACGCCCAAGGCTTTGTTTACTGTAAATATCGATAATGATGACGGGAAATCCGTACTGACCATTGATGTGCCTGAAGGAAAAGATCGTCCCTACGTGTTCGCCGGTAGCGTCTACGTGCGCGAAGGCAGCAGTACCAAGATGGCCGATGCAACCAAGTTGCGCGACATGGTGCAGTCGAAATCGGTGGCGGCCGAGCGCTGGGAGCGTCGGCCATCGATGGCAATGGAAGAAACTGATCTGGACCATGACGAAATTCGTCGCACAGTGGAGCAGGCCAAAGAGTCGGGCCGCTTTGCTTTTGCTGATGATATTGATGACGTACAAATTCTGAAGGCGCTAGCGCTTTATTCAGAAAAAGGTTTTACCCAAGCGGCCGATGTGCTTTTTGCCAAAAATCCCTCACTCCGCCATCCACAGACGCGTGTTCGCGTGACTCGCTTTGCATCGGACAAAGACGGCTATGCCTATCTGGATGATCGGTTAATGCAAGGGCCGCTGGTTAAGGTGTTTCAACAGGCCTTTGAAATGCTGTCGCAGCACGTCCGCTGGGAGGCCCGTTTTGAACCCGGCGACGTGCGTCGAACTGATCGGCCAGAGTATCCCTTCGAGGCATTGCGTGAAGGCTTGGTTAATGCGTTTGCGCACCGCGACTATTCTGGATTTTCCGGCGGCGTGACGGTGGGTATCTATCCCAACCGGATCGAGATATGGAACTCAGGGCACTTCCCGGAGGGGATACTGCCTGTCGATCTGAAGAAGAACCACCCGTCGTTGCCGACAAATCCGGACATCGCCCACGTGTTTTACTTGCGAGGCCTGATGGAGCGTATCGGGCGCGGTGGCCAACTGATCGTCAACGCCTGCCAGGATCACGGTCTTCCAGCGCCTAAGTGGATTGATCGGCCAACCGGCGTAACGCTGACGATTT
This sequence comes from Pseudohongiellaceae bacterium, assembly GCA_041689205.1. Classification (GTDB taxonomy): domain Bacteria; phylum Pseudomonadota; class Gammaproteobacteria; order Pseudomonadales; family Pseudohongiellaceae; genus JAVVEG01. The sequence goes on from JBDNGQ010000012.1 coordinate 13,029, forward strand.
TTGGACGTACCGGGCATGAGGAAGAGTTCTTGTCACCCAATCCCCGTCAGCAAACTTTGCTGGCACAGTTGAACGCCGGGGAGCACATCCGACCGAGCGAATATCATCAACAATTCGCAGTCGAGGTCTCGGATCGACAGGCGCGCCGTGACCTGGTCACACTGGAAGAAGCTGGATTGCTGCGGCGTCTTGGCAAGGGTGCGAGCACCACATACCTGCGAACCAACCGGACATGGGATAGCCTAAACCGGACATGATCCGGACATCGCAAGACGTCCGATCAATGCGTGCTGAAGTCACGTAACCAGCTGTAAAACAAGAGGTAATTTCACAATGTTGGCTGCTGACGAATTGTTGCAAGATTGCCGATCCGGACATTCCCGGCCAAAGCAAACAAGAGCCATGGCAAAGCCGAGCAGGCACCATGAAATTCGAATACGCAGCGCTCAGACCATTGATGCTTTTGCGGAAATCAACCGGATGCAGATACACATACACCTGATCGACCGGCCAGTGACGCGCTCGCATGCGCTCAGCGCTCGCAGCACCATGGGCAATTGGGTCTGGGCAATTAAGCCAGAGCGCTTGCCCGTTTGGCAGCTGTGTTTTAAGCTCAATGCGCAGATCGTGAGGCAGTGGCGACAAAGACAACTTTACAAAATCAGCACTATTTTTTGCAGCGGGCAGAACGCCTTTCTCGCGCAGTGTTTTAACAGCTGCATATAAGCGCAGCGCACTGACATTGTTCTGTTCAGCCACCTCGCGGATAGATAATTTGTTCTGCTCGGCGATCTGGATCAGCGATAAATAGAACGACTGCTTTTCTGTCAACTGCATGTGGGTATCCTCGTTAATAAAACGAGACCACATTACTGCAATCGGTCATCAATTTTTAGATGGGGTTTGTCGAGCGTTTACGTTATAACCAGAATCTTCACAAAGAACCATCACTCTCCGGCAGCACCGACTTGATGTCATACACCACCTGCGTGCTCGTTGGACACAACGGCATGTCTATAAACTCGCGATGCGCCACCGCAAGCACCACCGCCTGATAATCACA
>JBDNGQ010000013.1:0-7424 GCA_041689205.1 Pseudohongiellaceae bacterium
CTTTCTAAGGCTCGCGCCGGGTCTCTTTCTATGGCACTCGCTGAGGCTCGCGCTGGGTCTCACGCTGAGCCTCTCTCTCGGCCTTGTCGTAACCGCGCAGGCTCAGCCCACTGACAGCGCCACTCCGCGTATCTATAACACCGTCATCCCCAAACTCGCCGCTGGCACGCCGGTGGTGGGCGGCACCATTGATAGCGCTGAACCGGCCGCCTACTGCGCCGTTGCCAATGCCGGTTTTGATTATATGTGGATTGAAATGCAGCACAGTCCGCTGAGCTATTCCGAGACGGCTGCGATGATCTGGGCCTGCAGGGATGCGCCAGCTATTCCGTTTATCCGGGTCGCTGATGCCACCGAAGGCGACATTCAGAAAGCGGTTGATGTCGGCGCGCTCGGCATCATTATTCCGATGGTCGACAGCGTGGAGAAAATCCGCAACGCCGTCAGCTTCGCGAAGTACCCGCCGCTCGGCAAACGCAGCCAGGGCGGCGGTCAATACGGCGCTTTATGGGGCCGCGATTACCGTCAGACTGCCAATGACAATATTCTGGTCGTGGCAATGATTGAGTCCCCAGCTGGTGTCGAGATTATCGAAGAAGTGGCAAACACACCGGGTGTGGACATCGTCTATGTTGCCAGTCTGGATCTGGGCAGTTTTACCGGCCTTAGTCAGGGCGATGAGGCCTATGAAGCGATGGTGTCGCGCATCCGCGATGTTACCCTGGCCGCCGGGCGTTATCTCGGCGGACCGCAGGCCTGGTTGAGTAGCCGCGAAGGCTACAGCTTTGTGCAGGGCCCCGGCACCAGCGCATTAATCCGCACCGGTGCCCGCATCTCGCTGCAGGATTCTGATCCCTGCCGTTTCCTGCCCGCTGGGGCCAGTCCGGTTGCCGGGGAGGAGCCCTGTCCGTAAGTCGAGTGTCCTTAAGTCGAATGTCCGTAAGTCGAGCGTCCCTGGGTCGAACTTCTCTGAACCCCGTCTTTACTAATTAAGATAAAGATCGCGCCGGGTCAGCGGCAGCGGATTAGCAAACGGCGTGCGCTTGGAGGTCAGAATCTGATACAGGCTCATGCCACCCTCTTCAAACTGCAGCGCGCAGCCTGTCATGTACAGACGCCAGACCCGGTACACGGATTCAGGCACATAGCGCAGCGCTTCTTCCCGATGCGCCTCCAGGCGCTTCACCCACTCCCGCAGCGTCAACGCATAATGCAGGCGCAGGCCCTCCAGATCGTGAATCTCAAAATTTGCCTGCTCGATAAGCGTCTGCGCGGTACTGATGGTTTCCAGCTGCCCGTCTGGAAATACATAACGGTTAATGAATTCGGTGCCAACCGTCTTCTTCCAGCCACTGATTTTGCTGCTGATGCCCTGATTGAGAAATAAGCCGCCAGGCTTCAGAACGCGATTAGCCGCGGCAAAGTAACGCGGCAGATTTTTCAAACCCACATGCTCAAACATGCCCACACTGACCAGCTTGTCATAACGGTTCTCACCCTTGAGATCTCGATAATCCAAAAGCTCTACAGAAGCTTTCCCCTCCAGACCGCGTTGTTTGATAGTCTGTCGGGCATAATCATACTGCTTTCGGCTCAGCGTGATGCCATGGGTGATGGCGCCATAATGTTCCGCAGCCCAGCACACCAGAGCACCCCAGCCGCAACCAATATCCAGCAGTTGCTCATCTGGTTGAAGCCTTAATTTACGGCAGATATGGTCCAGCTTATTGCATTGCGCCTGCTCCAGAGTCTGCGCCGGATGCTCGTAATAGGCGCAGGAGTAGAGCATCTGCTGGTCCAGCCACAGCGCATAAAACTCGTTGGACACATCATAATGAAAAGAAATCGCATTCCTGTTGGTGGCTTTGCTGAATCCGGCGCCCAGCTTTTGCTCAAGACCTCTGGTCCAGCGCGGCACCGCATCCGCCAGCACTTCTTTTTTTGCCGGCCTGATACGTAAGGCTTTGACAGCGAGCATGGTCTTATCGAGTACAGACAAGTCCAGCGTAGTAAGGTAATGTCGCAGCTTGATTGCGCTGTAGAGATCGCCGTCAACATCTATCAGGCCTTGAAAATAAGCCTCAGTAAGATTAAGTGGATGACGGGTCAGAACAAGATCCTGGAAAGCTTTGGCCGAACGGAAAATCAGCGTAAACGCGGGCTGGCCAGCGCCTATACGTACTTCAGAATCGTCCCATAAACGAACGTCGAGACAGCCATCAAAGTTGCGAAACAGGCGATCAAGGATATTTTTAGCAGATTCAATACTGTAATTGGTGGCAGGCAAAGCCATTTCCACTGAGTTTGTCATCGCACACCTCGTCAGCTTAACAGGATTTAATTTCAGCTAATAATCACAGTATTTTTGCAAGGCTGCCGTTGGGTACAATACATATAGTTTTTGCTGCGCTATCTTGAGAAACACCGTCGCTTCCATACTTTTAATGAGGGTGTTAAAGCGAGCCAATTTGCTGAGAGCTGCGTATAACTATGCTAAGAATCTCTGAATCGAGAAGTGAACCATGACTGTTTTATCTGCCGCCTCTTCAACGCCATCCTCTACGCCATCCTCTACGCCAGCCCAGCTGAGAGTTTTTTACGATGGTCAATGCGGGCTGTGCATGTCCGAAATTCGACACCTGCAGCGTCTGGACACCCATCACGCGCTCGATCTGCAGGACATCAATCTCAGCGATTTCAGCGAACGTTTTCCGCATATTGATCCCGCTGCCGCCGATAAACTTCTGCATGGCGAACTGCCCGATGGCAGCATGATCTATGGACTCGACGTCACCTGCCGCGCCTGGGATCTGGTTGGCAAAGGCCACTGGTTCGCCTTCATGCGCTGGCCCCTGATCCGCCCCATCGCTGATGCCGTATACCATCTGTTCGCCCGCCACCGGCACCGCATTTCCAGCTGGGTCACGGGCAAGCCGCGTTGCGATACTGGAACCTGCAAAATCGATTAAACGGAAGCCGTGATGGATGATCTAAAACCTGAGGTAGCGAGTGCACTGGTGATCGGTGCTGGCAGCAGCATTGCCCAGGCGCTGATTGAACGGCTGCTCAGCGATGAGTCAGTGGCAAAAATAATCACCATCAGTCGCAACCCACTTCCTGCAGCACTGCTGGAAAATTCACGCATTCAATCTCTGCATTGCGATAACTCTCAAAACCAGATCTCTGGCATCGCAGAACTTGTTGCCGCCGATAAAGGAACCTTCGGTAAAGTATTTATCTGCCAGGGAATTCTGCATACAGCAAATCTGCAACCGGAAAAAAGACTGCAGGATATTGATGCTGAACACATGGCTGAAGTGCTGCGCGTCAATACGATTGTGCCTGCGCTCTGGCTCGCCGCGTTGATGCCTGTATTGAAAGGCATCCGCCCCTGTCGCGTGGCAATTTTCAGCGCCAGAGTCGGCAGCATCAGCGACAACCGTGCTGGCGGCTGGTATAGCTATCGCGCCTCCAAGGCAGCGCTCAATATGATTATCAAAACCGCTGCGGTTGAATACGCTCGCAGCGCGCGCAATGTGAAGTTGCTGGCCTACCATCCTGGCACGGTCGATACCGAATTGTCGCGACCCTTCCAGCGCAATGTGCCGCCGGAAAAATTGTTTACCGCTGACTTCACTGCCACGCAATTGTTGAAGCTGATGGAAGACCTGCCTGTGGATGGCGAGGCAAGCTACCTGGACTGGGCGGGAGAGAAAATTCTTTGGTAGTGCATGGTCATGCTTTGGTAGAATTCAAAGCAGCTGACATCGATGAAGATGGCAATGAGGCGGTGTATCACGAGCTTTCGGCGTTCGTGCGCGAGCAGGGTAAATGGTATCAGGTGGAGCAAAAAAGTCCCGGCTCCTGAACAGAAACCGGGACTTTGCTGATCATCCATTTATGCAATCAATTGCGGTAAGTGCGCACCGGCGGCAACTGCGCGCCAGTACCTTCTGGAGGCACAGGACCCGCTTCTGCCCTCAAACTCATGGTGCCGATACCATCGATTGAAGCCTCAACAACTTCACCTGGCTGCAGGAAACTCTGACCACTTTCACGTCGGCCACCGGTGCCACCGGACGTGCCATTGTTGATCACGTCACCCGGATAGAGCGTGATTATCGAGGTCGCGTACTCAATCACTTCCCAGAGCGAATGGATCATGTCTCCCGCCTGCGCGTCCTGAATAGTCTCGCCATTAACGCTGAGCGTCTGACGCAGATTCGCCATCGGATCGCCATAGAACTCCTTGGGCACTATCCACGGCCCCATCGGCGCAAAGGTATCGTGACCCTTGCCAACGAACCAGTCCGAACTGGTCGCATTACCACCCGGTGGACGTCCGCCCCGGTCTGAAATATCCATGGTGATGGTGTAACCGAACACATAATCCTCAGCGTTGTGTGCCGTTACATACTTGGCCGGCCGACCGATCACCGCACCCAACTCCACTTCCCAATCCGTGCGGTCGCGGCCCCAGGGAATGATGATGGTGTCATCAGCGCCGATCACCGCACCACGGCTGGGCTTCAGGAACAGATAAGGCACACCGCGCTCCTCGCGGCGCCGACGCTGCTCAGCAGCACGCTGTTCCGCGGTGCCACCCTCGTTCACATGGCTGTAAAAATTCACCGCCGCATTCAGAATCTTGCCCGGATACATCAGCGGTGGCAGCACCCGCACATCTTCGCGCTCGTAAACATAGGCTGCCCGATCCGGCCCGCTGACCAGACCGTCGTTGACCATGCGCGTCACCAGTTCATAGAGCCGGTACTTGAGTCCGTACTCATACTGCCCGATCAGATCGATCATATCGCCGGGCATCGGCAGGCGCGGATACATGGGGTTGGTTTCCAGATCGCGGTTGGCCACGTCGAGATCAACAATGTACTGATCACGCAGCACCACGCCAACTTTGGGTACGCCGCCAATCTGAAAAGTGCCCAGTTTGAACGGTTCGGCACTGGTGGCCATCGGTCCCTGGGCATTTGCCAGCAAGGGCGTAAAGAGCAGTGCCAGAGTTAGAAGCAGGAGTTTTCGCATTGCTTAATCCTTTTCTTTTATTGTTGGTGGAACGGCTGTTATTGCTTGATACGTCGCTCTGGGAGTATAAGGCTCGAATTTGATCAGTGCCAGCGCTGATTGGCGGAATGGCTGACGGAGAACAAGTTCAACTTTAACCTGGCGCAAGCCCGGATATCGCGCCATAATAATTTCATCATGTCCAAACAAAAGTTGTTCAAGAGGTACCCTGGTCCCGATACGTTGGACCTGAGCGTTGCTACTGGGCGTTGGTGCTGAATATGATGAAAAATTATCCAGCAGGCGCTGGCATCCCCGAGACGGTTTTCTATCCCCTTCGCGTTGGCATTAACGTGAGCGGAGGCATCGCTGAGCCGGGGTTTACGCTGCCCTTGTCAACGGCAGCGCAGGCTGTGCGCAAGGCCGTTCGTGCGCCCGTGCAAATGCGGAAGCCGGTCAGCTATAACTATGCCTTCCTGAACAGCTACCGCCCCAATGAAAGCTGTTATCTGCCCGCGGAGACCCGCCAGCATCTCGCTGCGCTTGGTAAAGCACAGAGTGCACCAATTTATCCCGCTGGCACCCATGCGCGCACGGTGATGAATCGCCTGCTGATCGAGCTCTCCTGGAACTCCAGCCGCCTTGAAGGCAACACTTACTCTCTGCTCGAGACTGAGCATCTGCTGTCAGCAGGCGCAGCAGCCGAAGGTAAAGATACGCGTGAAACGCAGATGATCCTCAATCACAAAGCCGCCATTGAATTTCTGATAGATCATGCTGATGAGACTCGGTTCGACCGCCCCACCCTGTTCACCCTGCATTCGCTGCTGGCCAACAATCTGATGGCTGACCAGCAAGCCCGTGGCCGCCTGCGAACAATTACAGTCGGAATTGGCGGTACCGTTTATCCGCCATTAGCCGTACCTCAACTTATTGAAGAAAACTTCGACCAGATACTGAATACCGCAGCGGCTATCAGCGATCCCTTCGAGCAGGCATTCTTTGCAATGGTGCATCTGCCATATCTGCAGCCTTTTGAAGATGTCAACAAGCGCGTGTCCCGGCTGGCAGCCAACATCCCGCTGATCCGGGAGAATCTGAGTCCACTGTCGTTTGTAGATGTTCCTCAGCACCTCTATGTGGAAGCAATACTGGGCGTATATGAGCTGAACGATGTTACCCTGCTGCGCGATGTCTTCATCTGGGCTTATGAGCGCTCCTGCGCCCGCTATCCCGCCGTCGCCCAGTCTCTAGGCGACCCCGACGTGTTCCGCATGCGCTATAGGAACCCTATCGCCGAACTTGTAGGCGCGATCGTCAGAAATAAAAATACTAAACAACAGGCAACCGCAATGGCCAGAGCTCAGGCTCCGCTCACCGTCCTCCCCCACGAGCAGGCCCGCTTTGTTGAAGTGATAGAAGACGAACTGCTATCCCTGCACACCGGCAATATCTGGTGTTACCGCCTGCGACCGCCGGAGTATGAGCAGTGGAAGCAGGTGTGGGACAGCTGGAGCTGAGCGAAACACCTGATTGAAAACGCCAGTCGGTTTTCATAGAGTGAACGCATGGCAAACATCATCTGGCTATTGGTAGTTGATGACCAGGGTGATCAGACCAGGGACAAATAAAGCGCTTGTGGATAAACGCATCTGCGTTACAATGCCTACTCATTGTCCACATAAACTAAGTACCATGGCACTCTCGAAAACAGCCACTCTCAACCTGCGCATCGACCCGACTATCAAAGAAGCCGTGCGCATCGCCGCCGAACGCGATCACCGCTCCATTGCCAATCTTATCGAAGTGCTGATCCGCAAACATTGCGAGGCTGCCGGTATCCCCATTCCCGAACAACAAAACTTGTTTCCACAGGCTGATGATGAATGAAAAAACCCTGAAAGCGCTGGTCGACGCCGGCGCAGTTCGCAAAGTCCGTATCATCGGCGAAGGCAGCCGCTTTCATGTCGAAGCTGAAACTTTCGGCAGCACCATCACCGCCACAACGCTGGCAGGAGCGGTTAAAAGCTGGAGCACCCTGGACGCAGCGGCCAAATGGGTGCGAGCACTGGGCATCGGCACCGCGCAGGTGGATATTGCGCGGTGGCGACCGGAGCAGCGGGGTTTGCGTTTGTGAGGGTGGCGTAACTGCGGGGTTAAAACAGAATAGAGTTTCAGCTTTTTTTCTGCAGCAATTTGTCCTGGGATTCCGTAGCTTTTCTCATCACCTCAGCCCATCTATAACGTCCAAGCACCCGCCTTGCCACCCGTTTTCCATACGACACAACTCGTCGCACCCTGCCCGCATAATGCTCCTCCAATCAGGAGATAAACTATGCCCCCTCGCAGAATCCGCACCGCTTACTCTCAGTCTCCCGCCGAACTGCTGCCCATTAGCCGCC
>JBDNGQ010000014.1:0-9357 GCA_041689205.1 Pseudohongiellaceae bacterium
TGCGATACCTCGCTGTATGTGATGACGCCGGAATTCGGTGCCGCCAGTCAGCTGGAAAAAATCGACATGCTCGATTACGCCGATGTGCTGGCGATTAATAAATTCGACCGCAAAGGCGGCGAGGATGCCCTGCGCGATGTCAGCAAACAGGTGCAGCGTAACCGCGCCGCATTCAACAGTTCACCGGATGAGATGCCGGTTTACGGCACCATCGCTGCCAAGTTTAATGATGATGGCGTGACGGCTTTGTACCAGGCCCTGCTGCAGCAGTTGCGGGAAAAAGGCCTGCGCGATTTTGAACACCGGTTGGCAAGGGTGAACACCAGAACGTCTTCGCAACGTGCTGCGATTGTGCCCCCGCAGCGGCAGCGCTATCTGGCTGAAATTGCCGAAACTGTGCGTGCCTATCACCAACGTGCCCGCAGCCAGAGCCAGGTCGCCCGCGAACTGCAGCAGTTGCAGGCCAGCGCGCAGATGCTGGCTGCGCAATCCGACCGGCAGCAGACGGGCAGTGTCGGCTTAGAGCCACTGATCGCCGCACGCCAGTCGAAACTCGATACTGAATCACAGGCACTGCTGCAGGAATGGCCACAGCTCAAACAGCAATATGCCAGTGATGAACTGATCGTTAAAAGCCGCGATAAAGAGATTCGCACCGCGCTCACCACCACCACGCTTTCCGGCACCCGCGTTCCAAAAGTGGCGCTGCCTGCTTATGAAGACCACGGTGAACTGCTTAAATGGCTGCTGGTCGAAAACCTGCCAGGTCGCTTCCCGTATACTGCTGGTGTATTTGCGTTCAAGCGCGAAGGAGAAGACCCCACGCGCATGTTTGCCGGGGAGGGCGATGCCTTTCGCACCAACCGACGGTTCAAAAAACTGTCCGAACACGCTGAAGCCAAGCGCCTGTCCACGGCCTTCGATTCAGTTACGCTTTATGGTTTTGATCCTGATGAGCGCCCGGATATTTATGGCAAAGTCGGCAACTCCGGCGTCTCGATTGCAACGCTTGATGACATGCGCGAGCTGTATTCAGGTTTTGATCTATGCAGCCCCAGCACCTCGGTGTCGATGACAATCAACGGACCAGCGCCAACCATTCTGGCCATGTATCTGAATGCCGCGATTGATCAGCAGCTGGAAAAATTCCGCGCACAGAACAGCCACGAACCGGACAGCAGCGAGTATGAAAAACTCAAAGCCTTCACTCTGGAAAATGTACGTGGCACCGTTCAGGCCGATATCCTCAAAGAAGACCAGGGCCAGAACACCTGCATATTCTCCACCGAATTCAGTTTGAAACTGATGGGCGATATTCAAGAATACTTTATCGCCAACCGCGTGCGTAATTTTTACTCGGTATCTATTTCCGGCTATCACATTGCCGAAGCCGGTGCCAACCCGATCTCGCAACTGGCCTTCACGCTCTCCAATGGCTTCACCTTTGTGGAAGCTTACCTGGCCCGAGGTATGAAAGTTGACGACTTCGCGCAGAACCTGTCCTTCTTCTTCTCCAACGGCATGGACGCGGAGTACACCGTGCTCGGCCGGGTTGCCAGACGTATCTGGGCCACTGCGATGCGCGATAAGTACGGCGCCAACGATCGCAGCCAGAAACTCAAATACCACATCCAGACTTCAGGCCGCTCATTGCACGCGCAGGAGATGTCCTTCAACGACATCCGCACCACCTTGCAGGCCTTAATCGCCATCTACGACAACTGCAACAGTCTGCACACCAATGCCTACGACGAAGCCATCACCACGCCAACCGACGAGTCCGTGCGCCGGGCGATGGCGATTCAACTGGTGATCAATAAGGAATGGGGACTGGGCAAGAACGAGAACCCCAACCAGGGCTCCTTCATTATTGATGAGCTGACTGATCTGCTTGAGGAGGCGGTACTGCAGGAATTTGAGCGCATCTCCGAGCGCGGCGGTGTACTCGGTGCAATGGAAACCGGCTATCAGCGCGGCAAGATTCAGGACGAATCGATGTACTACGAACACAAAAAGCACGACGGCAGTCTGCCGATTGTGGGCGTGAATACTTTCCTGGCGGAGGACTCCGGCAGCGAGAATGAGTTCACCGTGACGCTGGCACGCTCTACGGATGAGGAGAAGCAAAGCCAGATCCGCCGACTGCGTGACTTTCAGCAACGCAATGCCAGCGAGTGCGAGGTCGCGTTGCAGCGTCTGAAAACAGCTGCAGCCAATAATGGCAATGTGTTCGCTGAGTTAATGAATGCGGTGCGCTGCTGCTCGCTGGGGCAGATCACCGATGCTTTCTTTGAGGTGGGCGGGCAGTATCGGCGCTCGATGTAGGGTGTGTTCCCCCTGCGCGCCATCAGCTTGTCTGTGCTGGCAGAAAGAAACATAAAAGTTGCCTCGATGCGGAATAGCGATTAATATGTTGCTATTTTAAATAGTTAGCAACATATATGATTCCTTATGCAATCACTCATTGAGCAGATCAAAAAACGCCGAAAAGAGCTGGCATTCAAGCAGCACGACATGTTGCTGAGAGTCGGAATATCGCGTCAGCAATATCAACGCCTGGAATCCAAAGGTAACCCGCGGCTGGATACCCTTGAACTGATTGCTAAAGGGCTTAGAAGCGAACTGCTCTTGATTCCCCAGGAAAAGTTGAATGCCGTCCTTGCTGTCCTTGCGGAAGATACATCGAAACCGGTTGAGGAGAAGGCCGGGGAAACCAGGAAGTCGATGGCCGATGACCCATGGCAGGGATTGCTGGGAGATAGGGAGTGAGCTCAAATGCAGACAAGGAAGTGCAAGTGTTGCAGCTTACTATTCACGGCGCACTGGTGGGTTACCTTGCAGGATTCAGAAATGGCCGCAATGTATTAAGCATCTCGGATGTCTATAAAAACGATCCTCAGCGGTCAACGTTCAGCCTGATCACCCACCCTGGATTTCCGAACGCAGATACGGTCATGGCTGAACCGTGGTCGCGAAATCAAAAGCTGCACCCTGTGCTTTCAAATCTGCTGCCAGAAGGATCTCTTCGTGAACTGCTGGCACAGAGCTTGAAAGTGCATACTGACAACGAATTCCAGTTGCTCTCAGTCCTTGGCGAGGACCTGCCAGGTGCAATCGTGGCAACCCCGATGGAACCAGAAGACGTTCCTGATCAATTACTGAATACCCATGGCAGAGCCAGAGCCGTGAAATTCAATAAAATCACCCAGCAAAATAAATTCTCCCTTGCTGGCGTGCAGATGAAGTTTTCAATGAAGGCTAAGGATGGGCGCTACAATTTATCAAAAGGGGGGGAGTTAGGTGACTGGATCATCAAAACGCCTTCGACCATACACAAATTCGTACCGCTCAATGAGTATACCGCTATGTCACTGGCGAGACTCGCCGGCATTGAACTACCTGAGATCCGGCTCGTTGAGATGGATAAACTTGATAATCTGCCAGATATTAATTTACCTGATGAGCGCCTGGCTTTCGCCATCAAGCGCTTCGATCGGCAAAATGATCAGCGTGTTCATATGGAAGACTTCGCGCAGATATTCGTAAAGTACCCACACGAAAAATATACATCCGCAAGTTATGAGAATATCGGCAAGGTAATTTATGATTTTTCCGGTGATGGCCTTGCTGACGCGCAGCAGTTCGCAAGACGAATTCTGGTAAACATTCTTCTTGCCAATGGCGACGCGCACCTCAAAAACTGTAGCTTTTTGTATCCCGATAAAGTCACACCGCGACTTTCTCCCGCCTACGATATCGTGACAACCAGTGTTTATATCGAAAACGAAAGCCGATATGCGCTTAATTTCGCAAAGACGAAGGAGTGGTATGCGGTTTCTCTGGCGCACTTTCGTTCCTGGGCAGACAAATCGGGCATTCCATGGAGGGTAATTAAACCCAACCTGGACGACACCATGGATAAAGCCAGAGAGCTCTGGCCCGAAGCGCTTGACACGTTGCCGATGAATGATCAACACAAAGATCGACTGAAAGCCCACTGGCGCAAGCTTCACGAGGATTTCAAAATCCAGGCGGCGTGATGAGCGGGGGCTCGGTGTAAGGTTTGCCATCGCATTGACACAGGCGAAGCATCAGGCGCTCGCGCAATTCCTGCAGTGTAAGGTTCAGCTCGTTGCCCGGACCGCCGAATAAAGGTACATTGAGCCCCAACAAGAACATGGATTAATGCAACGCCTGAGGGGAGCTTTATGCTGGAACGCGCCGTTACTTTGCCGCTATGGCTGTTTGCGCTGCTGCTGATTGCAGCCGGGTACGCCATGGTCATGAGCGTCCTGTTCCCGAGCGTGCGCTGGTTCTTCCGGCGCCGCCTCAACCGCGCCGTCGACCGTATCAATGACAGCCTGCACATCACCATCAAACCGTTTCAGCGCACCCGCCGCCAGATACTGATCGATCAGTTAATATTTGATCAGGAAGTCATCGCCACCATCGAAGAAATTGCCCGCGAAACTGGCAAACCCCGCGACGTGCTGCAACACGAAGTGAAACGCTACGCCCGTGAAATCGTCCCCGCCTTCAACGCCTATGTGTATTTCCGCGTCGGCTACTGGCTCGCCAAAAAAGCCGCCCGTTTTCTGTACCGCGTCCGTGTAGCCGCTGCCGACCAGCGCGGTCTGAGCTCCATCGACAAAGATTCCACCGTGGTGTTCGTGATGAACCACCGCAGCAATATGGACTACATACTCATCTCCTACCTGGCAGCGGAGCAGGTCACCCTTTCCTACGCGGTCGGCGAATGGGCCCGCGTGTTCCCGCTCGAATCCCTGATCCGGGCCATGGGCGCCTTCTTCGTCCGACGCGGCTCGCAGAACCCGTTGTACCGCAAAGTGCTGGCCCGCTACGTACACATGGCCACCCAGTCCGGTGTCTGCCAGGCCGTGTTCCTGGAAGGCGGCCTGAGCCGCGACGGCAAACTCGGCCAACCCCGCCTCGGCTTCCTCGACTACATGCTGCGCCACTACGACCCACAGAGCGAACGCAACATCACCTTCATCCCCGTTGGCATCAACTACGACCGCGTACTCGAAGACAGCAATTTGCTGCGCTGGGACGACAAATCCAGCCGCAAAGGCAAATGGGGCAACATCAAGCTCGCACTGCATTTCCTGCGCACCAACCTGTTCACCAGCTCCCGCAACCGCTGGCACCGCTTCGGCTATGCCAGTGTCAATTTTGGCATCCCCGTCAGCATGCGCGAGTACGCCATGGAGCGGCAGCTGAATTTCCGTCACCTGGGCAAAGAGCAGCGCATTGAGGAGGTGGAGAAGCTCGCCCATCACCTGATGGATGCCATCCGTGTCGTGATCCCGATAATTCCGGTGCCGGTGCTGGCCACTGTATTTATGCAATCGTTAGAGAATGACGAAGGGCAGCCGCTGAAGTCTCTCGACATAATGACCCGCGCCGACCAGCTGATGGAACTGATGATGGAGCGTGGCGCTGCGATGAAGCCGGAACAGAAGCCACGCACTAAAACCATGGCGGATGCGTTGGAGAATCTGAAGGCGAGGGGGGTGCTGGTTGAGGAGAATGATCATTTTAGAGTGAGCCCTGGCGCTGAGGGGCTGCTGGGGTATTATGCGGGGTCGGTGGGGCATTGGTTAGGGTAGATTTTTGATAGTGAGATCACGAATGTGCTTTTAGTTCGATCAGAGTGGATTTACACTTCAGCGCAGCATTCCCCGCAATAGTCTGGGCAATCGCCCATCAAGGAAAGACAAGCCCAGGAATATAACAAGCATGCCCAACAGATGGGAAGGCAGAATCAGCTCACCCAGAAACAGCGTCCCCAGGATGATGGCAGAAATGGGAGCGATCAGAGTTGTCGTTGAAAAATTGGTGGCCCCCACCAGTGGCAACAAGCGGTACATGATCTGAAACGTGAACGCGGTGGAGATCAGGCCGATGGCCAGCGCAGCGGCCCAGGTTTCAGGTCTCGTCAGGGCGGGGACGCCTTCGACCGCCCATGCAAGCGGGAGCGCTGCTACTGATGCGCCGGTCAGGGCCAGTGCCGTCAAGGCTGTGGGTTCAACGTTTCTGAAACTGCGTGCAATGTTGAGAGCCAAGGCATAACACACTGTTGCAAGCAGGCAGGCACCAATCGCCCAGATTTTGGAGTTACCTTCCATCTGCAGCGCGGGCGATGCAAGAATAGCCACTCCGGCGAAACCGGCAACAACCCCGATGCATTTGTTCATAGTCATGCGTTCGCCGTTGACCCAGAAATGCGCAATGATCACCGTCATGATGGGGGTAAGCGCGTTGATGATTGCAGCGACTCCGCTGGCCAGGTTGGCCTGCGCCCATGGAAACAGAGCGAAGGGAATAGCGTATGACAGTACGCCCAGCATACCGAGTTTGAACCATAGTTCCGGCTCTCTCGGCACGGGTTTGCGCATCACCATTAGGAATCCCCAACAGCCCGCGGCGCCGATGCTCACGCGCAGCGCGGTGACCCAGAGTGGTCCCAGCTCCCTGATCAGGATGGCGTTGAAGATGAAGGATCCTCCCCATATCGCCCCGAGAAATACTATCCATAACCACTCGCGCGCCGTCATGACACACCTCTGCCAGAGTTGACGGCGCATTATGCGCGGAATCAGCGGTAGTGCCTACGTTTGAATGAGCCATTATGTCTTGCCCATTTCTTGAACTTGCCGGCATGGAGGTTTAATCTAAGAGATCACGCGCTGGGTCATGGCTGTGCAATCAGTTTTCTGATCCTGTCTATAACAACCCTACCCAAAGGGGATTGTCATGAAAGCTCTTT
Source organism: Pseudohongiellaceae bacterium (assembly GCA_041689205.1). Lineage (GTDB taxonomy): Bacteria > Pseudomonadota > Gammaproteobacteria > Pseudomonadales > Pseudohongiellaceae > JAVVEG01. The sequence continues at coordinate 6,791 of JBDNGQ010000014.1, forward strand.
TACGATTTTCGTTACTGGCTGCGATGGCCATTGCGGCACCTTTCCTTCAGGCTGGCGAGCGTGTGGGCGACTTCGCGCTCATTGATCATCAGGGCACCCAGCACCATATGGCCTGGTACGACGATCAGAATGCCGTCGTAATCCTGCCGCAGGCCATCGGACTTACCGATGAGGCGTCTGTGGCTGCACTGCAAAATCTGCAGCGCCAATATGCCAGCCAGGGCGTTGTCTTCTTTTTGTTGAACCCTGGATTGCAAACGACAGGCAGGCCGTGACCGACGCCGTGGCCGGTGTTCAGATACCCGTGCTCATGGATGATGCCCAGATAGTGTCTAAGGCACTGGGGCTGACGCACATGGACCAGGCAGTGATCTACGATCCGTCCAGCTTTGAGGTCGTTTACCGGGGACCGGTTCAATCGGAACTGGAGCAGACCTTGCGGAGGCTCATTGCTGATGAAAGCAGATGCATTACACCACAACCGGCAGGGAGATGACCGATGCGACTGAAATCGGTATCTATTTTTACCCGGAAGGTGAGGTGCCGGCTGAACGCATGTCAGGAGGGGTGGGCAATGCCTTTACCATTGCCATTCCAGCGCAGGCAAAAGACCATGAGATGGAACTGATCACCAATGTGCCTGAGGAAGCTGAAATTTACAGCCTGATGCCACACATGCATTTCCGTGGCAAGCGTATGGCGTTCACCGCGCGCTACCCGGATGGATCGGAGGAACTGCTGCTGTCTGTACCGGCTTATTCTTTCAACTGGCAATTGTCCCATGAATTGGCCGAGCCTCTGAGGGTGCCTGCAGGAACGCAAATCATTGCACGCGGCGCTTTCGATAATTCATCTCAGAATCACTTTAGCCCTGACCCAGACACGGAAGTGAACTGGGGTGAGCAAAGTTGGGAAGAAATGTTTATGGGTTTCTATCAATGGAAACTGGTTAATCAGGACGACTGACAGCCTGATCCAGGGCTCTTTGTCCACCGGGCAAAGAGCTCGGTCTGGGGCGGCTTCGTCGTATTGACAGGCCATGTCGCACTAGACCGCTCACGGCCCCAGCGCACCAATCGGCACCACCGTCACACCGTCAGGACGTTGATATCCATAACCGCCTGCGGTAATAATCAGTAAAGCTGACGGCTCACCACAGCGTGAAGTGTCCACACGTTGTGCAAATTTCAACAGCTGGGCGGCAGCTGTGTCCATTATGTGTGGCGCGGAGCTCAGCTTGATTTCACATGCGCACCATCGAGCATCCACTGTAGTCACAATCGCATCAATTTCCAGACCGGTGTTGTCTCGGTAATGTCGTATCTCTCCGCCCAGAGACTGGCTGTACACCCGCAAATCTCTTATCACCATGGACTCAAATAACAGGCCTGTCATATTAAGATCTGCGAGCAAGCTCTCGGGGCCAGCGCCTAATGCTGCGACCGCAAGCGAGGGGTCCACGAAGTGAAATTTCCTGCTGTTACGCACTCGTGAGCGCGAGCGCAGATGCACAGCCCATGGTGCCTGAGGCTCTACGATCATCAGACGTTCCAACGCATTGATGTAGGCAGCGATTGTTTCAATATCGAGTGAACCCGCAGAAGTGGCAACGTCAGCCGCAATAGCAGCATGGGTCACTTCGGTGGCAACGTGTCTGGCAAGAGATTCGAATACGGACTGCACACGGATGGGGTCGCGGCGAACGCCATCCACGGTATGGATATCCGTTCTGAAAATGTCTCTCACATAGTCCTGGACTGCTGTCAGCGCCGCTTGCAGGCTGAGGCGGGTGTACGCGGGCCAGCCACCACGACAAAGAATCTCCAGTAACTCCCTGAAACCAGGTCCTGAATCAGCTGCGTTAGCTGTCTCTCCCCGTAATAGCGCCGACAATGATTGTTCACCATTGCTTGCCCCCATCTCAAACAGACTCATAGGCCGCATCCGTAAATGCGCAAAGCGACCTGCTCCTGTGTGGCGGGTATGGTCATCTGCCGGGGTAGCAGAGCCTGTCAGTATGAACTGGCCTGGCGTTTTACGGGCATCTACCTCTCTGCGGACCCCATTCCATATCGCTGGAGCCATTTGCCATTCATCAATGAGTCGAGGCGTTGCGCCACCTAAGGGAAGACGAGGATCGATATCAATACTGGCTCGGGCAGCACTGTCAAGATCAAGAAAAATGCTGCTGCCCGCCACTTGCATCGCTGTTTCAGTTTTACCACAAGCTTTCGGGCCTTCAAGCACGACTGCTCCGGCAGATGAGAGTCGGTCTTTCAGCTCGGCATCAATGACTCGTTTCAGGTATTTCATATCCACTACTTTCCTCGCAGCCAGCACTGTGCAATTATATAAATCCGTGTTCTGCAACGATTATAACCCGTGATCTGCAATATTTACAGCCCGCAGTATGCAACGCTGTGTTGTCACGAGTGAAATAGCTGAATCCCATCACTCCCGGTGATACGATCTGCGCGGAGCGTTCGATCCGGTATGACTAAGGAGTTTTCATGTTCGTTGTAATCTTCAGAGCCAGAGTGCGCAGGTTTGATGCTGAATATACTCAA
>JBDNGQ010000015.1:0-1942 GCA_041689205.1 Pseudohongiellaceae bacterium
AACGGTCACGCCTTGCTCTGACTCAGTTACCCCAGAAATTAACGATTTTTCATCCAGATGGGCTTTGGCTATCTTGAGCCTACGCCGGTACTCCTTGAGGTCAACCCTAAGCTGATCCTCCCAAGCCTCCTCCTTAAGCGGTATTTCGGTGTCAGGCTCAATGTCACAAGACAAAGCCACAACCATCCATAACTGCGCCTTGGGTATTAATTTCCATGTATTCCAATCAGGCTTCGGAAACAAATCATCGAAGTTGTCTATGCAATGCACAATGCGCTCCTTAATACGCCCCTTACTTTATGTACCGCACCAACTGGGTAAGGTGCCCAGCGTTCGCCCCGTCGGACTAGGTGCGGCAAACCTTATGCTGCTACCGTAATTACAGTTACTTTTTTATCACCAGCCGCCATAACGTCAACCAAGTATGCCCATTGCTGCATCATGGCTCGGCGCTCTTTCAGATACTCGCCTTGGTTGTAACTAGCTCGCACCTTGTTGCGTTCGGCATGGGCAAGCTGGCGCTCGATTACATCAGGCCGATATCCCAGCTCATTCAGAATGGTGGATGCTGTTGCTCTAAAGCCATGCGCTGAAAAACCAATACTGTCCTTGCCGTTAAATCCCATACGCTCCAGCGCCCGATTCAGAGTGGTGGCGGTCATGCAGGTTCGTGGGTTGCGAAGATTGGGGAATAGGATGCTCCGCCCACCAGTGAAGGTTTTAAGCTCTTGCAGCAACTCCAGTGCTTGAACAGATAGCGGAACAATATGCGGCTCCCGCATTTTCATGCGCTCGGCTGGAATGCGCCACTCTGCCCGCTCGAAGTCGATTTCCGACCAATGCGCCGCTCTCAGTTCTATCGTGCGAACAAAGGTCAGCAGCATTAACCGAAGCGCAATCACAGTTGTTCTATACCCGCCATAAGAATCAAGCGCCGTCACAAAGCCTGCTATCTGATCGCGGCTCAATGGCTTATGGTGTTTTACTTTAGGCCGCTGGATAGCCCCCTTCAAAGCCGATGCTGGGTCGGCATCAGCCCGCAGGGTTGCCACGGCATAGCGGAAGATTGCAGACGACCATTGCCGCATCAGCAAAGCCACTGTTGCCGCGCCGCGCCCTTCCACTCGATTGACAATCTCTAATAGATGCGCTGCCGTGACGTTGCGAATTGGTAAACTTCCGATATACGGAAAAACATCAGACTTTAAGCCCCGGTCCACTTGCTTCAGATAGTATGGTGTCCAGCTCGGTTTTTTCTTGGCTATCCACTCCAGCGCCACCGCCTCAAAGGTATTAGCATTTGAAGCCCGATTTTGAAGCCTTTCCGCTTGTCGATAGTGTGCAGGGTGGATGCCTTGCTTGACCAGCCCGCGCCACTCTTCCCGCGCCGTCCTCGCCTCTGCTAGTGTCAGCCGCCAAGCTTCGCGCCTTGCACTTGTTTGCTCTTGTGTTTCTCCGCTGGGTGCCTGTGCATACTCTCCAGCCGCAAAAACGTTTTCCTTGCCGTCAATACGGTAGCGGTAGCGCCACAGCTTCGTGCCAGTAGGGCGTATTTCCAGATAAAGCCCACTGCCGTCGGTCAGCTTGACCGCCTTGATTTTCGGCTTGGTGTTGCGGATTTTTGAATCAGTAAGTGCCATGATTGCGGGTATCAAGATTAAGATACCCGCAAAGATACCCGCATTTAGAATGGATTGCAACGGACAAGGCCGGTTATTGATGGGCGTTAATTACCAGTAAATTAATGACTTATAAGGTGTTTCTGTCTATTTCGGATCAATCTGGATTGCAATGCTGTTTATCGATCATCAGGAGCATTAGCGAATTATCCTCAGGCCTCAAATGCGCGCAAGTTTACCACAACAGACCTGAGGGGATTACCGGATTACTGCAGATAGCTGGCGCTGATTCCGCCGAGCGTCATATCCCGAACATGGATAAG
>JBDNGQ010000016.1:0-16058 GCA_041689205.1 Pseudohongiellaceae bacterium
GCCCCATAAGCTTCTTCGAATCGCATCCGTCGTGTCTCCTGTAGCCACTCCGTCCGTCTCATCACGACCTCCGAAAAAGGTCAGTATGAAGCCGGACAGATCATGTGCTACAGAACCGGACAGATTATGTGCTACTTACATACCTGGTTCCAAGCGCTTGCCAATCCGGAAGGACAAGCGTAACTTGTCTTGGCGCACTATAAAAAAATCGCGCACAGGAGGTCATTATGATAAGAACTGCCAGAGAGATTTTGCAGCAAAAAGGCGGTCATATGGTGACGATTAGCAGTGCCGCCACCATTTACCAGGCCATCAAGGTCATGACTGAAAACAAGGTCGGATCGATCGTGGTGGTCGATGGTGACAAAATCGTCGGAATATGGACCGAACGGGATCTGTTGAATCGCGTTCTTGATGAACGCTTCGATCCGCGCAACGATCCCATCGCCAATAGCATGACGCGCACACTCATTTCCGCCAATGCCGATGAACAGGCTTTTCAGCTCTACGATAAGTTCCTCAGCCGCCGGATACGACATCTGCTGGTAGAGCAGGATGGCGAATACATCGGCATACTCTCGGCTGGCGATGTCATGCGCGCGAACCTGGAGCAACGGGCAGAGGAGTACAAAGATCTGAACGAAATGGTCAGCATGGAGTTCTACGAAAACTGGAAAATGCGGCAGCAGGAAGCGCGTAAATAGCCGTCCAAAAAGCGCTTGCCATCATTTCTTGATGCGTGTAGATTTTGGAACACTGTCTAGGCCGGAACATCATTGGTTTAGAAAGTTTGTACTTTGTCTTGCATTTCATGGCCTTCGCTGTGATATGGGTTTTAAGGTGTTTTTTCTAAGTCCACTGAATTGTAAAATGAGGAGTGTCGAGTAGTTCTGCATTAGGTGCGTATTAAAGCCATACACTTGTACTAGAACAACTGGTCGTTTGTACCAGGCTGTTTTTGATTACCTGCCAAACCGCCAGTAATCCAGCACTCCCAGGAAGGATATTGGGATTGGATAGCGCGAACCAGATGCTGGGCGCAATGCGCCCGTTCATGATTTATTTTGCCTTGGTAATGTTCGTCGTCATTTCGATGCTGACAATTTCCTATTTCCTGGGGCAGCGCAGGTCGCAACCCGCGAAAGACATGCCATACGAATCCGGCATTGTTTCAGTTGGCAGCGCGCATTTCCGCGTCTCTGTTCATTTCTACATCACCGCCATCCTGTTCATCATTTTTGATCTGGAAGTTGTCTTCCTCTTTGCCTGGGCCGTTGCTGTGCGCGATACCGGCTGGGCGGGATTCATTGAAATTTCGATCTTCATCTTCGTGCTGGCCGCCGCGCTGGTTTATTTGTGGCGGATGGGCGCTCTGGACTGGCGCACCCAGATTCAACGCAGACAGGTGAAGGCGATCACAGGCGCCGGAGGGGTCACCAATATCCCAGCGACCAGACACGAAGAGGCTGAAACACAGCACCGCAGGCAATACCAATGAGCTGGGAACTGGAGCGAGCTGATCAGGCCGCGTCTCCCGGCCGGGGCAGCAGTTCATTTGACGACTATATTCGCCGCAATGTGCTGATGGGAAAGCTGGAGGACATGGTTAGCTGGGGCCGAAAGAATTCCCTGTGGCCATTCAATTTCGGTTTGTCCTGCTGCTATGTGGAAATGGCCACCGCGTTCACCAGCAGACATGACCTGGCCCGGTTCGGTTCAGAAGTGATACGTGGCACGCCGCGCCAGGCTGACCTGATCGTAATCTCCGGCACTGTCTTTCGCAAAATGGCGCCGGTGGTCGAGCTGCTATATCAACAACTGATGGAGCCCCGTTGGGTGATATCGATGGGATCCTGCGCCAATTCCGGTGGTATGTACGACATCTATTCAGTGGTCCAAGGCGTGGATAAATTTTTGCCCGTGGATGTCTATGTATCCGGTTGCCCTCCCCGTCCCGAGGCCTTGTTGCAAGGTTTGATCCTGCTGCAGGAGTCCATTGGCCGGGAGCGCCGACCGCTGAGCTGGGTTATCAATGATCAGCAGGTTTTTCGTAAGGAGCCAGACCCGGTGCAACGAAAACTGCACCACAACGAACGGATCGCCGCCACCGAACTGCGCAGCCCTGACGAGGTATAAGAGACTGGCCTGCAGACGGTGATTAAACAGGGACAATAACAAGAACAATTATGCACTCGGCTCACCTCACACAAGACTGCGACAAACCCACGGTGTCTTTGCTTGACGAAGTCTGCCTGCGCTTCGATCCCGCTATTATTGCGGTGCAGATATCGTGCGATGGCATTCCGACTTTCTGGGTGCTGCGCGAGGAACTCAAGCCGGTCCTCAATTATCTGCACAAGGAATCCTCTGCCCGCTTCGAGATGTTGTACGACATTACCGCGATTGACGAGCGCGCCCGCGTTAATCGCCACGGCCAGCCAGAAAGCGATTTCACGGTCGTCTATCACCTGATGTCTTTTCACAGCAATTGCGATGTCCGCTTAAAAGTCGCGTTGCAGTTCAATGACCTCTCGGTACCCAGCATTACAGGCCTCTGGCCCAATGCCAACTGGTACGAACGGGAATGCTGGGACATGTTTGGGATCCATTTTTCCGGCCATCCAAACCTCACTCGAATTCTGCTGCCACCCACTTGGCAGGGTCACGCCTTGCGCAAGGACCACCCCGCCAGGGCGACGGAGATGGAACCCTACTCGCTTTCGGCTGAGCGTCAGACCACCGAACAGGAAGCGCTCCGCTTCAAGCCGGAAGAATGGGGTATGAGCCGCGAGTCGAAAAATTCGGAATTTATGTTCCTGAATCTCGGCCCCAACCACCCCAGCGTGCACGGCGTATTTCGGATTGCTTTGCAACTGGATGGCGAAATTCTGGTGGATGCAGTACCCGACATCGGTTACCACCACCGCGGCGCCGAGAAAATGGGCGAGCGCCAATCCTGGCACACCTACATCCCCTATACCGACCGCATCGATTATCTCGGCGGCGTGATGAACAACCTGCCCTACGTAATGGCTCTGGAGAAAATGGCAGGCATTACCGTACCAGAGCGGGTCAAGGTGATCCGGGTCATGCTCTGCGAGTTGTACCGTATCGCCAGCCATCTGCTGTTCTATGGAACCTTTGCACAGGATGTAGGACAACTGTCCCCGGTGTTCTACATGTTCGTCGATCGGGAAAAGGTGTTTAACATCATCGAGTCGATCTGCGGGGCGCGCATGCATCCGGGCTGGTTCCGTATCGGTGGCATAGCGCAGGACTTACCACGAGGCTGGGACAAGCGCATCCGCGAGCTGATTGACTACCTGCCCGCGCGGTTGGATGACTACGACAAGATGGTCATGGCCAACGGCATTCTCAAACGGCGCACTCAGGGCGTTGGCGCCTATTCAACCCGGGACGCACTGCAGTGGGGGATCACCGGAGCGGGTCTGCGGGCTACCGGCATGGAGTGGGACTGTCGCAAGCAGCGACCCTACAGCGGCTACGAGAACTTTGAATTCGAAGTGCCGATCGGCGTGAATGGCGATTGCTATGACCGTTGCGCATTGCGCGTCGAGGAAATCCGGCAGAGCCTGCGCATTATCCAGCAATGTGTCGACAACATGCCCGAGGGTCCGTACAAATCATCGCACGCGTTGACCACGCCTCCCCTCAAAGAGAAAAGCAAACTGGATATCGAGACGCTGATCAATCATTTTCTGAGTGTGAGCTGGGGCCCGGTGATTCCACCCGGCGAGGCCACGATGACCATAGAGGCGACCAAGGGTCTGAACAGCTACTACCTGGTCAGCGACGGCGGTACCGGCTCCTACCGCACGCGTATCCGCACGCCGTCGTTCGCGCATCTGCAGATGATTCCGGAAATCAGCCGAGGATTCATGGTGGCGGATCTGATCGCGATAATTGCCAGCATCGATTTCGTCATGGCGGACGTCGACCGTTGACCGCTCACTCGCAGGAGAGAAAATGCAGATGACCACAGATGCCTTGATCGCTACCACCGGCGCTGCGCGAACCATGGCGAGGCCTTTGTCCGCCGAGGAGAAGCAGGAAATCGATCATGAGCTCACACTTTATCCTGACAAACGCGCGGTTGGACTGGAAGCGCTGAAGATTGTGCAAAAACATCAAGGCTGGGTCTCGGATGAAAGCATGCTTGCGGTAGCCAACTACCTGGAGATGTCTGTGCACGAACTGGACGGCGTGGCCACATTTTTCAATCTTATTTTCAGACGCCCGACGGGGCGCAATGTCATGTTGTTCTGCAACAGTGTGAGTTGCTGGATCATGGGCTGCGACAGCATCAGGCTGCACCTCAATAATACGCTGGGCATCGATTATGGTGAGACCACGGCCGACGGAGAATTCACCCTCATTCCAGTGCCCTGTCTTGGCGACTGCGATAAAGCACCGGTGATGTTAATGGCGGGCGAACAGCAACGCCATCTGACCCCTGAAAAGATTGATCGCCTGGTGGCTCAACACAGGCTGACAGGAGCAACGCAGAAATGATCACGCGACCGCTGACAAAGAACATCGACATGCAGCGGGCACCGTTTGACTGCGCGCAATATCAGGAGTCCGGTGGTTATGCCGGAGTGACCAGAATGTACCGGAACATGGCGCCTGCCGATGTACTCGAACTGGTTAAGAGCTCCGGGCTGAAAGGCCGCGGTGGCGCCGGCTTTCCTACTGGACTGAAGTGGAGCTTTGTACCGATGGGCGATGATGCGCCCAAAACCAAATACCTTGTGGTCAACGCCGATGAGATGGAACCTGGCACTTTCAAGGACAGATTGCTGCTGGAGGGAGACCCCCATCTCTTGCTTGAAGGCATGATGATCGCCGCCTATACCATTCAGGCCAACACCGCATACATCTTCCTGCGCGGTGAATACCTGAAGGCCGAAACCCTGTTGCGGCAGGCGATCCATGAAGCACACCAACAGGGTCTGCTGGGCCGCGACATTCTGAACTCCGGTTTCAACCTCGAAATCATCCTGCACACCAGCGCGGGGCGCTACATCTGCGGTGAGGAAACCGCATTGCTCAACGCGCTGGAAGGAAAACGCGCCAATCCCCGCGCCAAACCCCCATTTCCGCAGGTCAGCGGCCTTTGGGGAAAGCCGACGATCGTGAACAACGTGGAGACTCTTTGCAACCTCCCAGGCATAGTCAATTACGGCGTCGACTGGTACAAGGGACTTGGACTGGGCAATGATGCCGGTACCAAACTGTTCGGGGTCAGTGGTCGGGTGAATAATCCAGGCTGCTGGGAACTACCGCTCGGTACCCCCATCCGTGAACTGCTGGAAGGTCACGCCGGTGGCATGAGTGAGGGTTATACCCTGCGCGGATTTCTGCCCGGTGGAGGTTCAACCGATTTCCTGCTGCCGACGCACCTTGACCTGACGCTCGACTACGATGTGATCGGCAAAGCCGGCAGCCGCCTGGCGACCGGGACGATGATTGTACTGGATGATCGCACCTGCCCGGTCGGCATGGTTGGTAATCTGATGCGTTTCTTCAGTCATGAATCCTGCGGCTGGTGTACCCCCTGCCGCGATGGCCTGCCCTGGTTGGATGCAATTCTAGCGCGCATGGAAGAGGGTGGCGGCAGAATCGAGGACATGGACATCCTGCACGAACATCTCGACTATCTAGGGCCAGGACGCACTTTCTGCGCACTGGCTCCGGGGGCAATGGCCCCTCTCGGCAGCGCACTCCGATATTTCCGCGAGGATTTCGAGTCCCATATTTCAGCGGGGGCCTGCCCGTGGCACAAGTAACAGTTGATGGCATCGTCTACGAGATGAACCCGGCGAACAACCTGCTGCAGGAGTGTCTGTCGCAAGGCCTGGACCTGCCCTATTTCTGCTGGCATCCCTGCATGGGTTCGGTGGGCGCCTGCAGGCAGTGTGCCGTGACGCAGTACCGCAACAATGAGGATAAGACAGGCATCGTTGTGATGGCGTGCATGACCCCCGCCAGCAATGGCGGCATCATCTCCATCAAGGATGCGCAGGCCGTTAAGTTCCGCGCCAATGTGATCGAGAGCCTGATGATCAGCCATCCGCATGACTGTCCAGTCTGTGAAGAAGGCGGTGAATGTCACCTGCAGGACATGACGCAGATGTCCGGTCACAATTATCGGCGCTACGATTTCAACAAGGTAACGCATCGAAACCAGTACCTGGGCCCCTTCATCAATCACGAGATGAACCGCTGTATCGCCTGTTACCGCTGCGTGCGTTTTTATTCCGACTATGCCGGCGGCTCGGACCTGGCAGTGCTGGCTACGCATCATCATGTCTATTTCGGCCGCCACGAAGAGGGCGTTCTGGAGAATGAATTCAGCGGCAATCTGGTGGAGGTCTGTCCTACCGGTGTATTTACCGACAAGCCTTTCAGCCAGCATTACACACGCAAATGGGACCTGCAGACGGCACCATCCATCTGCACGGGCTGCGGCGCCGGATGCAATACGACACCCGGCGAACGCGAAGGCACCCTGCGGCGTATCGTCAACCGTTATCATCATGAGTTGAACGCCTATTTCCTGTGCGACCGCGGACGGTTTGGCTATGGCTATACCAATAGTGCCCGGCGTATCAGAAACGCATCCTCAGTCAACGGCAAGGGAGAAAGGCAGGTTCTGACAACGGCCGCAGCGCGGGAACAATTTGCGGCATTAACCCGGAGCAACGTCGCGGGCAACGTCTCGGGTAAAGTCGCGGACGACATCACGAGTAACTTCACGCGAAAAGTTAAGGGCAAAGTTAAGGGAAAAGTTATCGGCATTGGCTCACCTAGAGCCTCGCTGGAAGACAACTTTGCCTTGCGCAAACTGCTGGGTCCCGAGAACTTCCATGCTGGCTGTTCCGATGGTCAGTATCGCTGTCTGCGCGCGGTTACCAGGCTGTATCGCGAAGACGCTCTTCAGTGCCCCGATATCCGGACACTGGAGCAGTCGGACTGCACAGTTATCATTGCGGAGGACATCACCAATACAGCTCCACGACTGGCGCTGGCCGTGCGTCAGGCCAGCCGCAACCTGGCGCTGGAGATGGCAGCCGACAACCGCATTCCATTGTGGCAGGATGCCGCCGTGCGCTCTCTGGCCCAGCACAGCCGCAGTCCCGTCTATATCATCGGGCCACAGGCGACACGGCTGGATGATGTTGCGGCGGAAACCTTTCTTGGCAGCGCCGGGCAGCAATTAACCCTGCTCAGGGCGATTACTGCAGCGCTCAATTTGCCGTCAGAACCGGCCAGCACCGATGATGCAGCTAACGCGCTCGCGAAGCGCATCGCACAGTCCCTGGCGCGCGCACGCCAGCCCGTGATCATCTCAGGCATCACTACCGAAAGCGAAGCCATGGTGCATGCAACTGCGGAACTCGCGCGAGCGTTGCAGCGTCACCGGATGGACCGCAACAGCTCGCAAACTTTGGTCGATCTCTGCTTTGCGATGCCGGAGGTCAACACCATGGGCCTGGGCCTGCTGCTGGAAGAAGGCGGCGGATCGCTGGGAGAAGCGCTGCAGCGGCTCGCGACAGGAGCCGCAGATACCGTCATCGTGCTGGAGAATGATCTGACGCGGCGCGCAGCCGCCGCGGACATTGAGCAGGCATTGAATGGGAATGGGGATACCCGACCCCGACTGATCGTCATTGATCAGTTACACAATGCGTTCAATGCCCGCGCGGAGCTGCTGCTCCCAGCCACCAGTTTTGCTGAACAGAATAGCACCTGGGTAAATTATGAAGGGCGAGCACAGTCGAGCTATCAGGTCTTCCGCTCTGACTGCGGAGCGCAGCCCGCCCGTGACTGGCTGGACGATGCGCTTGATTTCCCCGTCGATGCCCCCTTTGTTCGCCGTGCAGCGCTGTTGCATGACTGTGCTGACGAATTGCCCACCTTTGCCCGCCTGCCCGAGCTGATCCCGACCGACACCGGGCTCTGGACAATGAAGGCACCCCGGCAACCGCACCGCTTCAGCGGCCGTACGGCGCTCGCTGCCGCAGATAATGTCCACGAACCACGCAGACCAGAGGATACCGGCTCGCCCTTCACATTCTCAATGGAAGGCATGCCGCCCTTGAAAGATTCCCGTCTGCTTGCCGCGGCCTGGGCACCCGGCTGGAACTCGAATCAGGCGATCAGCAAGTTTCAGGACGAGGTGAATGGCGAACTAAAGCAGGGCTGCAAAGGGGTACACCTGCTCTCTCACACAACCGGGCAGGAATCATTGCCCCCTACTGCTTCCTCAGTCGGGTCCACTCCCGGGAATGCCAGCCGGGAGTTCGAGCTGTTTTTCATCAGCCATATTTTCGGCGGCGATGAACTGAGCTCCGCCGCGCCTGCCATAGAAGCACGCTCGAGTGGTGCCTATCTGAGCCTGGGTCAGCAGGATGCCGCCCGACTGGGACTTGCACAGTACAGTCTGGCAGAAATCGATACGGGTACATCCACGCTCCGACTTCCTGTGTTGATCAGGACAAGAATTGCCAGTGGCAGCGCCGGCATCTATTGCGCGGGCGAGGTCGACAGGTATGCACTCGGCGCCTCCGCCGACATTCGTCCGGTCCCCCGCAATGACGCTGTGATTGCCAGCAGCCGGCAGATGTTCGAGGAACTTATCATCCCGGACCGAGTCACGGAGGATCAGCGATGACCTGGCAGGTCGGCTCGGCACTGAGCATAGGCACTATTCTATTCACCGTGATCATCGTTGCGGCCATGCTTATCTGGGTAGAGCGCCGTCTGCTGGCGCTCTGGCAGGAACGGCTCGGTCCCAACCGGGTAGGACCGTTCGGATTGCTACAGGTAGTGGCTGACATGATCAAGATATTCAGCAAGGAAGACTGGGTGCCGCCCTTCGCCGATAAACTGAGCTTTGTGTTAGCGCCGCCAATCATCATGGTTGTCATTCTGATGAGTTTCACCGTCATTCCGTTTGCCCCTGACGTAGGAGTCATCGATTCCGATATCGGCGTCCTGTTCGTGCTGGCGATGGCGTCGCTGGGGGCCTACAGCGTAATGCTGGGAGGTCTGGCATCGAACAACAAATATGCCTTACTGGGCAGCCTGCGCGCGGCGGCACAAATGATCAGCTACGAAGTGTTCATGGGAATCTCGTTGCTGGGGGTGGTGGTACTGGCCGGCTCATTCAACCTTCGTGAGATCGTGCTCGCTCAGGCAGATGTCTGGTTTATCGTGCCGCAGTTCATCGGTTTTTTAATCTTCCTGATCGCCGGCATTGCAGAGAGTCACCGCCTGCCGTTCGATATCCCCGAAGCAGAGCAGGAAATTGTCGCTGGTTACCACACCGAATATTCAGGAATAAAATTCGGGATGTTTTTCGTCGGCGAGTATCTTGGCGTTGTGCTCATATCGTCCCTGCTGGTGGTCTTGTTTCTCGGTGGCTGGATGGGCCCGGCGTTTCTGCCGCCCATTGTCTGGTTTGTTCTCAAGGCAGCCGTATTCATCGCTTTCTTTGTTCTGCTGCGCGCAGCAATGCCGCGACCGAGGTATGACCAGTTGATGAGCTATGGTTGGCTGTTTTTGCTGCCTCTATCGCTGCTGAATCTGCTGGTGACTGCCGCTATCGTGCTGGCGCAGCATGGCGCTACTTCCGGGGGAGTGTAATGTTTAAACTGATTAATGACACATTCACCAGTCAGCTGATTACCCTTTGGCGAGTGTTCCGTCATGCTTTCGTCAAGGCGGATACGGTCGAGTACCCGGATGAGAAGCCGTACATGTTTCCGCGCTGGCGCGGCCGCATCATCCTCAGCCGCGACCCGGACGGCGAAGAGCGCTGCGTCGCCTGCAATCTGTGTGCCGTGGCGTGTCCGGTAGACTGCATCTCTCTGCAGAAGGCGGAGGATGAGGAGGGTCGCTGGTATCCGGAATACTTCCGCATCAATTTTTCCCGCTGCATTATGTGCGGCTTCTGCGAGGAGGCCTGCCCCACCAATGCGATACAACTGACCCCCGATTTTGAAATGGCTGAGTATGTTCGCCAGGACATGGTATGGGAAAAGGAGGATTTGCTGATCAACGGTACGGGCAAGTATCACGATTACAACTTCTACCGCATTGCCGGTAAGCAAATCGGCGGTAAGGACAAGGGCGAAGCGCGCAATGAAGCGGCGCCCGTCGATGTAAGGAGTTTGCTGCCATGATCCTATTGTTCTACCTTGCCGCCGCCTTCGCGATTGTTGCAACGATTTTTGTGATTACCAGTGCGCATGTGGTGCATGCGCTGGTTTACCTGATCATTTCATTACTGGCGGTCGCGGTAATCTTCTTCGTCCTCGGTGCCCCCTTCGCGGCAATGCTTGAGGCGATCGTCTATGCAGGCGCCATCATGGTGCTGTTCCTGTTCGTGATGATGATGCTCAATCTGGGACAGGCGACCGAAAACGAGGAACGCAGTTGGCTAAGGCCCCGCGTCTGGCTGGTCCCGGCACTGATGATCCTGATTCTGCTGGGGCAGTTGGTCTTCGTGTTGTGGCAGCAGCAGACCGACATGACACCGGTTGAGGTGGGCGTGCGGAAATTGAGCATATTGCTGTATGGCCCTTATCTGCTTGCCGTCGAACTGGCCTCGATGCTGCTGCTGGCCGGGCTGATATCCGCCTACCACGTGGCCAGGAAATAAGGGAGCGAGCGCGTGGAATCCATCCCCTACGAACACGGCCTGATACTTGCCGCCATACTGTTTTCCTGTGGCCTGGTGGGCGTATTGACGCGCCGCAATATCGTGTTTGTATTGATGTCGCTGGAAGTCATGCTCAATGCCTGCGGACTGGCCTTCGTCGTAGCCTCGGCGCGCTGGGGCCATGCAGACGGACAAATCATGTTCATGATGATACTGACACTGGCGGCTGCCGAAGTAGCGGTTGGCCTCGGCTTGATTATCCAGATGTACCGCCGCTACCACACCGTTGATATCAGCGTGCTCAGTGAAATGAAGGGCTAAATGATGAAGGTGGACTACTGATGCTTGAATGGATCGGACTGTTACCGCTGTTTCCGCTGCTCGGCTTCCTTGCGCTGACGCTCACTGGCGGGAAACCCGGCAATACCAGCGCCTCGCTGATTGGCGTCGGCAGCATTGCCTTGTCTTTCGTTCTCGCCGCGGCCATCAGTTACGAATTTCTGCGCAGTGGTGCCAGTTCACACACGCAACTGCTCTGGAACTGGATGAGGGTAGGCGACTTTACACCAGCGTTCTCGTTCTATCTGGACGGTCTTGCTGTCGTCATGATTCTGGTCATTACCGGTGTCGGCCTGCTGATTCACCTGTATTCGACCGGATACATGACGGGTGATCCCAGCTTCGCTCGTTTCTTTGCCTACATGAATCTTTTTGTGGCCTCAATGCTGGTGCTGGTGCTGGCTGATAATCTGGTGCTGCTCTATCTCGGCTGGGAAGGGGTGGGATTATGCAGCTACCTGCTGATCGGCTTCTGGTATCAGAAGCCCGCCAATGGCTATGCGGCGCGCAAGGCCTTTGTCGTCACAAGGGTGGGCGACACCTCGATGGCGATTGGTCTGTTTGTTCTATTCACCCAACTGGGTACGCTGAACATTCAGGAAGTGCTGACGCTGGCGCCGCAGCAATGGTCCGTCAGCTCAGGTGTCGCTGTCGCAGCCGCCGCACTGCTGCTTGGAGGGGCCGTCGGTAAATCCGCGCAATTGCCACTGCAGACCTGGCTGCCGGATGCAATGGCCGGCCCCACACCAATCAGCGCCCTGATTCATGCGGCTACCATGGTGACTGCCGGGGTCTATCTGATAGCGCGCACCCATATTCTGTTTGAGCTGGCACCTCAAGTGCAGATGCTGGTTGCCGTGCTCGGCCTGCTTACCCTGTTGATGGCTGGTTTCACCGCACTGACCCAGCGTGACATCAAACGGATTCTGGCATATTCCACCATGAGCCAGATTGGCTATATGTTTCTCGCGCTGGGAGTTGGCGCATGGTCGGCAGCGACCTTTCACCTGATGACACACGCCTTCTTCAAGGCACTGCTTTTTCTGGCTGCGGGCACCGTGATACTGAGTCTGCACCATGAGCAGGATATTTTCAAAATGGGTGGTCTGCGCAAGCGACTACCGCTGGCTTTCTGGTCATTCCTGATCGGCAGTGCAGCGCTGGCGGCGCTACCGTTCACCTCCGGGTTCTACAGCAAGGACGAAATTTTGCTGGCAGCACTCGCGCAACCGCAATACGGCATCATCCTGTGGCTTGGCGGCGTGCTCGGTGCATTGTTGACGGCGATTTACAGTTTCCGGCTGGTTTTTGTGGTGTTCTACGGAAAAGAGTTGCCGCAGCATGATCATGAACCAATACGAGAGATCAGGGGGATCCCGATGGCGGCGCCACTTGTCATTCTGGCCGCGCTCTCTGTGCTCGGCGGATTCATAGCGGTCCCGGTTGGCGCGGTGTTTGGCGCGGCAGAGGCGGAGCCTTACCACGCCAGTACATTGATTCACGCGATCATGATTGCGGTGCCACTACTGGGCGTGGGGATCAGTTATCTGATCTATGGTGGCCACGCCATAGCTGCCACCAACTTGAGTAAACTGGAGCGTATCCGGCAGTCCGCGGCGGGCGCTGCTATCACCCGTTTCTGGTTCGGAGGCTGGGGCATGGACGCGCTCTATGACCGCTTGCTGGTGCGTCCGTTCATAGCGCTCGCTCATCTGAATCGCAAGGATATTATCGACACGGGTTATGCCAGCATCGCCGCGTTTACACAGGCAGGCAATAATCTCCTGGTCCGAACGCAAACCGGCAACCTGCGCTGGTACAGCATCAGCATGATCGGCGGACTGATCATCGTCATAGCTGTGGGAGTATGGCGATGATCGTGATATGGCTGATTACGGTGCTGTTCGTGGGTGGCCTGCTGGCATGGCTATCCGGTGCAATACATAAGCACCTGCCGCGCCTGATCGCAGTCGCCGCCTTAATCGTCGACGTGGCGCTATTGCTGACACTGCTGCCTGATCTTAATACCGGTGCGGCATCTGCTCAATGGCTGGTACTGGAAAAATGGCAGTGGATACCCCGTTTTGGCATTCATCTGCAGTTCGGCATCGACGGCCTGTCGCTGCTGATGTTATTCCTGACTCTGTTTCTTGGAGTGATCGCCTGCGGTTCAGCATGGTCGGAAATAGACGAGCGCAGCGGCTTCTTTTATTTCAATCTGCTATGGACGCTGGCGGGCGTCATTGGTGTGTTTACCGCGCTGGATCTGTTTCTGTTCTTTTTCTTCTGGGAAGTGATGCTGATCCCGATGTATCTGATCATCGCCATCTGGGGACATGAAAACCGTGCTTATGCAGCAATGAAGTTCTTTCTGTTCACGCAGATTTCCGGCCTGCTCCTGCTGGTGGCGATTATCTGTCTTGCCTGGTTCCACTCCGTACAGATGGGCTGGTTCAGTTTTGATTATTTCGAGTTACAGGCAGTTATCCTGGATGGCAACCTGGAAATGCTGGTGATGCTCGGTTTCTTCATCGCCTTTGCCACCAAGCTGCCAGTCTTTCCGCTTCACTCCTGGCTACCCGATGCACACAGCCAGGCGCCCACCGCGGGCAGTGTGCTGCTGGCTGGCGTCCTGCTCAAGACCGGTGCCTACGGCCTGATACGCTTCGCGGTACCGCTGTTTCCAGAAGCGGCACTGACTTTCGCACCGGTCGCGATGACGATTGCAGTGATTGGCATTCTCTACTGCGCCAAACTGGCCTTTGCGCAGAACGACATCAAACGGCTGATCGCCTATACCAGCGTCAGCCACATGGGCTTCGTCCTGCTGGGAATCTATGCCTGGAACCTGCTCGGCCTGCAGGGCGCAGTAATGACGATGCTCGCCCACGGCTTGAGCGCCGCCGCATTGTTCATGCTCGCGGGTGGTCTGCAGCATCGGCTGCATACACGGGACATGGAGCAGATGGGCGGCCTGTGGGCGCAACTGCCAAAAATGTCAGCCATGGCACTGTTCTTTTCCATCGCGGCGCTCGGCATGCCTGGGCTGGGCAACTTCATCGGAGAGTTTCTCGTCCTGCTGGGCGCGTTCCAGGAGAACCGGCTATTGACCGTGCTGGCAGCACTCGGACTGGTGCTCGCTTCGGTCTATTCGCTCTGGGTGATCCAGAAAGTGTTTCACGGCACCGGTCATAGCGCGAGTCAGGGCGCCGGAGGAATAGCTTCCGGGAAAGTGTCGGATCTCTCCATGGGTGAATTGCTGTGTTACTCCGCGATGGTCATCGGACTGGTGTGGATGGGAATGTATCCGCAGTCATTTCTGGACCTGTCCCAACCGGCGCTTGATGCTTTACTGGGAGGAGTAGTCCCATGACCTGGGAGCAGATATCACTGTTGCTGCCCATCATCCTTGTCAGCGCAGCGGCCGTGTTGACCATGCTGATGATCGCGGTAAAGCGCAGTCATGCAATGAGTTGCCTGATGACTGCACTTGGTCTCGCGCTGGCTCTCGTGAGCCTGTTCGCCGTGGCTCCCGTGCTGCAGCAGCAGGTAACGCCGCTGCTGCTGATCGATGCATTCAACGGCTTTTTTACCGCGCTGATTTTGCTGACCGCAATCTTCATCACCCTGTTCAGCTACCCCTACATGAGCAATCTCGAGCAGCCGCAGGAGTTCTACCTGTTGATCAGCCTGGCGACGCTGGGCGCTCTGGTCATGGCAGGAAGCAATCACTTCGTCAGCGCGTTCCTTGGCATCGAAATTCTCAGCGTAAGTCTGTATGGCATGATTGCCTACCCATTGCACCGGCCAGTGGCCGCGCAATATCCCCTGGAAGCAAGCATCAAGTACCTGGTTCTGTCGGCAGTATCAACTGGATTTATTCTGTTTGGCCTGGCGCTGCTATACGCACAAACGGGCACGCTCTCGTTCAGCAGCATCACTGCCCTGGCGGCCGATGCGGCGACAGGACCTGGAAGCGCCTATTTCGGTGTCGCCTCAGTGCTGATACTTGCAGGCTTCGCGTTCAAACTATCGCTGGTGCCATTCCACTTGTGGACGCCCGACGTGTATGAGGGCTCGCCCCTGCCGGCAACAGCCTTCCTGGCAACCATCGGCAAAGCGGCAATGGTCGCGTTGTTGGTGCGGTTTCTGCTGCTGACAGACATCGCAGGCACGGAGACCGCCGTGACAGTAATTGCCGTGCTTGCCGCTGCCTCGATTCTGGCTGGCAATCTGCTGGCGCTCCTGCAGTCGAATCTCAAACGCCTGCTGGCCTATTCATCGGTTGCGCATATGGGCTATCTGCTGATTGCGCTAATCGGCATGGATGCTTCGGCAGATGCCATCGGGCAGGAAGCGATACTGTTCTACCTGTCCGCTTATGTACTGACGACGATGGGAGCCTTCGGCGTGATGATGCTGGTCTCGGACAGCGGCCACGAGCGGGACCACCTGAACCATTATCAGGGCCTGTTCTGGCGTAGTCCGTGGCTGGCCACGGTGTTCACTGCAATGCTGCTCTCACTGGCCGGCATTCCGTTGACTGTCGGCTTTATCGGCAAATTCTATATTGTCGTTGCCATTGTCGAGAATGGCTTGTGGTGGCTGCTTGCCGCGCTGGTTACCGGCAGCGGTATCGGGCTGTACTACTATCTTCGTGTCATCTACAGGATGTTGATGCCGCTCACCGATACAATGGATCTGCCAGAAGTGTCACTAAGGGATTTCGTGCCGCATGCTCTGCTGTTCGCGCTGCTGCTGGGTGTAATCATACTTGGCGTGGCGCCTGGTATCTTAATCGATCATCTTGCCGAAGTGGCGCAAAGCATGAACTAAGACGCCTCTGAATAACTCTATGGGCACTCTGGCCTGCAGCCGATGATTCCTTCCCTAGGGAGCCTCTGAATAACTCTATGGTCACTCTGGCCTTCAGCCGATTTCGCTGGCAAGGCGCACTTGCGCCGGCATGCGTCCGCCTGTCAAGCAAGGGCAACGCAGCCAGCGGGATCGGCTGAAGGCCCCTTCGGGC
>JBDNGQ010000017.1:0-2568 GCA_041689205.1 Pseudohongiellaceae bacterium
CGTGATGCGAGCGTGCTTGCCTGGCTTGATTCACTCTGATTGTTAACAAAATAATCTGAAGGAATCGCCTGCAAAGATCGACTCCGTGCGAGGAAGGCAAACGCCTTCCTTCACATTATTGGGTCCTGCTGATTAACTGTGCAGAACGTGGCGGATAAGGTTGATAAAAAACACCTGTTTCACGCTCAGGATCTGCATGCTTCGTCAGCACAGAAAATGCTTGATGAACTGTCACGCTGGGCGAAGGCACTGCGGGCAATGCGCTGAACGGATCGGTCACTGCGGCAGGCCACAAAAATTGCCGCGCTGTCAGTTGAGTTGCGGCAGGTGCTCATCTATCCTGTCAGTTCAAATAAAGCTGAGCCAGTCCGTAGAACTCAGCGCTAACTACACCCAGGAGTTTGTCCATGTTGAAACTGAATAAGCTGCACCGAAGCCTGTTGCTCAGCTCAATGCTGGTGCTGCCATTCACTGCCAGTGCTCAGACCAGCGCCACAGCAATCGCTTACTCCGATAAAGACACGTGGCTGTGTCGACCCGATAATTTGAATGCCTGCACAGCGGACTTAGGTACCACCATAGTTGCTGCCGATGGCTCAATGACCCGGGAAGAATTTACGCATAATCCCGACGCCGCAATCGATTGCTTTTATGTTTACCCTACTGTCTCGCGCGACGCTACTCCCAACAGCGATATGAATGCCGGCCCTGAAGAGATGAATGTGATCAGCGCGCAGTTCGCGCGCATGGGCTCCGAATGTCGCTTGTTTGCTCCCCTGTATCGCCAGATTACGCTCACTGCGTTGCGCGCCAATATGGCGGGAGGCGCTCAGCAGATGGCCGCTGATCGCGAACTGGGTTACAACGATGTCGTCAATGCCTGGAACTACTATCTGGCCAACCATAACCAGGGCCGTGGCGTCATCCTGATAGGCCACTCCCAGGGTTCCGGCGTACTGACTCGCCTGATCGCCAGCGAGATCGAAGGCAAACCCGTACAGCAACAGATAGTGTCGGCCATGCTGCTGGGCACCAATGTGCAGGTTCCGAAGAACGCACTAAGCGGCGGCACCTTTAAACAGCTGCCACTGTGTCAGTCTGGCAGCGAAACCGGTTGCGTCATCGCCTACGCCTCCTTCCGCTCTGATATTCCCCCCCCAAAAAATTCACTGTTCGGACGGGGCACAGCTGATACCGTCAATGCCTGCACCAATCCGGCGCTCCTTGCTAAAGGCAGCAATGAGCTGCACGCTTACCTGAGCAACAACACGGCTGAAGGAGCTTCTTCGGCACCTCCCGGTCTCTGGACTGACAGTGGCGCCGCCATTGACACCCCTTACGTCAGCGTCCCGGGGCTGTTGAGTGCCGAGTGTGTATCAGATGATCGCGGCAGTTACCTGGAAGTTACCGTGCATGGCAATCCTGCTGATTCCCGTACCGATGTCATCAGCGGCGATGTGATGATCAATGGCGAAGTCAATGCTGGCTGGGGACTGCACCTGATTGATGTCAATCTGGCGATGGGCGATCTCGTTACTATTGCCGGTCAACAGGCCAAAAGCTGGCAGAACAGATAAATTTTTTATTCTAAAAATAACCCATGGAGTGCGCACAATGACTTTAAAGAAAACCCTTGGCAGCATCGCTTTGCTGCTGTCTGTAATCAGCAATTCAAGCTTCGCCGCTGATATGGAGGACACCATCAACATCACCAGCACAGCTTTTACTCATCATGCCAATGTGCCGCTCAAGTACTCAGCCTATGGAGATAATATTTCTCCACAGCTGAACTGGAGCAATCTGCCTGCAGGCACGGTACAGCTGGCCCTGGTGATGGATGATCCCATCGTCCCGATGCCGCAGCCCTTTGTACACTGGGTTGCCTATAACATACCCGCCACTGCGTCCGGCCTGCCCGAACAATTGTCCAAAGAAGTGCAGGTGACGGATGTCCCTGAACTCGCAGGCATGATCAATGGGCTTAATGGTGTAAGGCAGGTGGGTTATTTCGGTCCGCGCCCGCCGGTGGACGGCAAGCTGCATGCCTATCATTTTCGCGTGTATGCTCTGGACGCTGCGCTCAATCTGCCAGAGGGTCTGAATAAGCAGACACTGATGGAAGCCATTGAAGGGCATATACTGGGAACGGGCATGCTGATGGGACATTACGAACAGAAATAACAATCAGCACGAAGCAGGTGGCAACTGTCACCTGTTGATACCAACCAGCGTTGATGCGAACCAGAAAATCCAGGACAAAAAAAAGCCTGCATCGCTGCAGGCTTTTTGAATAGTGGTGCCGGCACCAAGAGTCGAACTCGGGACCTACTGATTACAAGTCAGTTGCTCTACCAACTGAGCTATGCCGGCCAGGAAAGCGCGCATACTAACAACGAATTAAAATATCGGCAACGGTTATTTTGGACACTGTAAGTAGCACATAATCTGTCCGGTTCTGTAGCACATGATCTGTCCGGCTTCATACTGACCTTTTTCGGAGGTCGTGATGAGACGGACGGAGTGGCTACAGGAGACACGACGGATGCGATTCGAAGAAGCTTATGGGGC
>JBDNGQ010000018.1:0-12552 GCA_041689205.1 Pseudohongiellaceae bacterium
GCCCCATAAGCTTCTTCGAATCGCATCCGTCGTGTCTCCTGTAGCCACTCCGTCCGTCTCATCACGACCTCCGAAAAAGGTCAGTATGAAGCCGGACAGATCATGTGCTACAGAACCGGACAGATTATGTGCTACTTACAGAACTTATGATTAGCACTTGCGGGTGCCGGTTCAATACTATATAAATAAGGCCCAGACAAAGCGTGTCATAACGTCTGAATATCACCATAAACCTTCACCGTAAACCTTCATCAAAAAAGAGAATGGGCATGGCTGTAACTAAAACCGTCAATAGCACTAAAAAAACTGCTCCAAGCACGGCTGCTGCTACCAGAAAAACCACTGCAATCCAGCAGAAATTTACCAAAACCGCAATGCTTAATGAAATCGCCGAAAATGCAAACCTGAGCAAAAAACAGGTTACTGCTGTGCTGGACGAGCTTTCAGCTTTGATTGAGCGCCATCTTAAAAAACGTGCTGTTGGTGAATTCACCCTTCCGGGTTTGCTGAAAATCAAGGCAGTCAAAAGAGCGGCGCGCCCAGCTCGTAAGAACGTACCTAACCCATTCAAGCCGGGCGAATTTATGGACATCCCTAAAAAGCCTGCAACCACCCGAGTTAAAATACTGCCTTTGAAAAAGTTAAAAGACTTTGCAGAGTAGATAACAAGAACAGCGACCACCCTGTCCGGGAGAAAATCCCGTTCTGTGGCACCATCTGAAAGGCAGCCCGCGGGCTGCCTTTCTCATTAAGGACTTTGAATAATCATGCGCGCCAGCAAATATTTGATCGCTACTCTAAAAGAAACCCCTGCCGATGCGGAGGTAATCAGCCATCAACTGATGATGCGAGCCGGACTCATCCGCAAACTGGCGGCCGGGCTTTATACCTGGATGCCCATGGGCTTGCGGGTTCTGCAGAAGGTCTCCAGCATCGTTCGCCAGGAAATGGATAAATCGGGGGCTTTGGAAGTATCAATGCCAGTGGTTCAACCTGCCGACTTATGGCTGGAATCTGGACGCTGGGATCAGATGGGGCCGGAATTACTGCGTTTTGTCGACCGTCACAACCGGGATTTCTGTCTTGGACCAACTCATGAAGAAGTGATAACCGACCTGGTTCGCAATGAGTACAACAGCTATAAACAGCTGCCGGTAATCCTTTATCAGATTCAGACCAAATTCCGTGACGAGCGTCGCCCACGTTTCGGCATTATGCGAGCGCGAGAATTTCTAATGAAAGATGCTTACTCATTTCACACCTCACAGGAATCGCTGCAGCAGACTTATGATCTGATGTACAGCACCTATTCCACGATTTTCTCCAGATTAGGCCTTGATTTTCGAGCTGTGCTCGCAGATACCGGCAGTATTGGCGGCAGCATGTCCCATGAGTTCCATGTACTGGCAGACTCTGGCGAAGATGAAATTGTATTCAGCTCTGAGAGTGACTACGCCGCGAATATTGAGTTAGCTGAAGGAATTCTGCCGACTGCAACTGCCTCCGCAAAACCCGCTGTTTCGCATCAGGTTGCGACACCGAACGCGCACAGTATTGATGAGGTTGCTGCCTTATTACAAATCCCCTCCACAAGCCTGGTCAAGACTCTGATTGTTCACGGTGTGCCTGCACAAGGTTGCTCGGATAAACCTTTGATCGCCCTGCTGATCCGTGGAGATCAGGAAATCAACCCGATTAAAGCGGTAAAACACAAACTTGTAGCTGCACCGTTAAGTTTTGCTGAAGAAGCGGAGGTGCTCTCTGCTATCGGCTGTAAGCCCGGCAGTATCGGACCCATTGGTTTGGTTATTCCGGTCATAGCTGATATCAGTGTTAAAGATATGGTCAACTTCACCTGCGGCGCCAATACAGAAGGTTTTCACCTGCAGGATGCAAACTGGGGCGAGGATTGCCGCTTTGATGAACTCGCTGACTTGCGCACAGTACGCGAGGGCGATACAAGTCCTGATGGAAGAGGTTCACTCTCGATCCGACGCGGCATCGAAGTCGGCCATATATTCCAGCTCGGCAGCAAATACAGCAAGGCCATGAATGCCACCGTACTGGATGAAAACGGCAAAACCAATGTTATGACCATGGGTTGTTATGGCATCGGGGTCAGCAGAATTGTAGCTGCCTGTATCGAACAGAATCATGATTCCAGAGGTATTATCTGGCCAGACAATATAGCGCCATTCCAGATTGTGATCATTCCAATGAATGCACATAAATCAGCAGCAGTGCTGGATCGCAGCGAAGAGTTATGGCAACAGTTACAGCAGGCGGGTTACGACGTATTGTTAGATGATCGCGATAAGAAAACCAGCGCTGGGGTGAAGTTTAACGACGCTGAATTGATCGGAATTCCGCATCGTATAGTTATCTCTGAGCGTGGACTTGAGGATCAACTGATCGAATATCGCTACCGCCGCAATGAAGAAAGTGATTTCATTCCAGCAGATCAACTGATCAAGTTTTTGAGCGAACGTATCAACAAGCACTAGTTTTTGTGACTTAACAACAACTGTGACAACCCGGCGCGAGCACCATCATCCAGGCACGCTGACAGGAGACGCAATGGCAACCATGGCAGCAAATTTTTTTGCACTCGTGCAGCGCAGCAGGCGGTGGTTTGACAATATTCTGTGGCAGGAATATGTCGGGCAGCTGCCATGGTGGCGCCGCGTTATGATTCGCACGGCTCAAATCAGCTATGCAGTGCTTCGCGACCTTAGTGAAGGACAACTAAGCCTGCGCGCTATGAGTCTGGTTTACTATACCGTCATAGCGAGTATTCCATTACTGGCATTAACTTTCTCCGTACTTAAGGGGCTGGGTGCTCATAATGCGATGGAGCCGGCCTTACTGAGCGTACTGGCACCTCTTGGTGAGCGCAGTCCGGAAGTTACTGCCAGCATAATTCAATTCGTGGATAACGTCAGAGTAGATGTACTGAGTATTCTCAGTATAGGAGTTTTGCTTTATACCGTATTGCGAATGATGCAAAGTATTGAGCTGTCATTCAATTTTATCTGGGAAGTTGACCAGGCCAGGAATCTCGCCAGCCGCATCAGCGAATATCTATTTGCGATTATTGTCAGTCCATTGCTGATTTTTATATCAGTAGGTATTACTTCATACGTCAATACCAACTTCTTCGCCCGTTATGTTGAAACTCTGAGTTTTGGCTCAAGCCTGCTGCAGTTGATAGCCTTTGTCACACCGTTTTTCTTTATGTCCTTTGCCTTCGCACTGGCCTACACATTTATTCCGAATACCCGGGTCAGGTTCAGCTCAGCATTTATTGCCGGCATCATGACAGCTATCATCTGGCGCATCATGGGCTGGATGTTCCAGAGTTTCTTCGCCAGCGATAATCCCAATGCGATCATCTATCTGGCCTTTTTTACCGTTATCCTGGTGATGATTTTTGTCTATATTGCCTGGCTGGTGCTGCTGGTTGGTTCCAGTATCGCCTACTATCATCAGTATCCGGAAAGAGCGCGTATTGGACACAGACGAGTCACATTCAGTCTCGCACAACAGGAGGAAGTGGCGTTGACTATCGCCTATCTGATCGTGATTCGATTCCATGCCAAAGCTGGTCCATGGTCTGCGGCCGAACTGGCAAGGCATTTACAACTGAGCCAGCTTGCGGTTAACAACGCAATTGACCTGCTCACAAAAATTGATTTTGTGCTTGCCAGCAATGAAGATCCTCCCAGATATTTACCTTGCTATGCTGTGGAAGACGTCTCCATACTTGAGCTGCGTACAAAAATACGGGGATATACTGAGCCGACCCTCCAGCATTATAAACAGCCGCCAGCAGCCCAGGCCCGCATAAGCCAGTTCATGCGAGAAATTGATACCGTGCTGGACCACAACCTGGGCAATCAGCATTTTCTGGATCTGGCCATTCAAAGCCTTCCGGAAGGTACTCAAAGCACTGAAAAATCTTCTTCAGCGACCAAACCCAATAAGCGAGAATGACAATAATGACAACTCCCTATGTGCTGGTTCTGTATTACAGCCGCTACGGTGCAACCGAAAAGATGGCCAGTTTGATTGCACGCGGTATTGAGCAGGCCGGAGATATCACTGCACGAGTCAGAACCGTTCCCACAGTCAGTCCGAATACGCTGGCTACAGAGCCGGCAATCCCGGTTGATGGTGCAGTTTACTGCAGCGAAAATGATTTACGTCAGTGCAGTGGACTCGCGATGGGCAGCCCTACCCGCTTCGGAAATATGGCCGCCCCGTTAAAATATTTTCTGGATTCGACCGGAGCGTTATGGGCCTCCGGCGCGCTGATCAACAAGCCAGCGGCGGTATTCACTTCCACCGCCAGCCTGCATGGAGGTCAGGAAAGCACTCTGCTGAGTATGTTAAATCCATTATTGCACCATGGCATGGTGATCTGTGGACTGCCCTATAGTGAACCCGATTTAATGGCCAGCCGCAGTGGCGGCACCCCCTATGGTGCCAGTCATTTTGCTGGAGAACACAGTGATATGCCCCTGTCTGCAGAAGAGTCTCGCCTGTGTACTGCGCTGGGGAAAAGGCTGGGCATGATTGCATTGAAGTTATCATTATGAACTCCTCAACGAAAAATCACCGCAAAGAGACAAGCAGCATTCGTTACAGCCGATTGCTGGTTTTGATCGCATTCTATGGATTGATACTGACCTTCTCTGTGAAAACCATGGCGGCTGTTGTGACTGGAAGCAATCCCGCTGCCGCCGTGGCGGTCTGGGTTTTCCAAACAGCTCCCTTGCTGATATTCATCCCGGGGCTGTACGCCAGGCATCTGCGTACTTATGCCTGGCTATCCTTCGTCAGCCTGCTGTATTTTATTCCGTCGGTGGTGACTGCGTTCAGACCCGATGCACTTTATTACGGTTTATTGCTATCGCTGCTATGCACTTTGTTGTTCAGCGGACTGGTTGCTTACATTCATCTTGCACGGAAATATGCAGGCGGCACATTGCAGAATTAAACAATCGCTTTACAGCAGTTCTTTCAGTAAGGGAATTGTTATACGGCGTTTTTTTTCCAGAGAAAGTTCATCCAACTGCTGCAATACAGTAAACAGACTAGTCATGTCGCGCTGATTTCTCAGCAGCAGGTAGGAAGCGACTTCAGTCGGCAATTCAAATCCCCGGCCACGGGCACGCAGTTGCAGCGCAATCAACTTGTCATCGTCACTGAGAGTGTGTAACTGGAACACGAGACCCGCCTGCAACCGCGAGGCCAGATCCGGCAACTGCCATTGTGTTTGAGCTGGCGCTTGGCGAGCAGCAGCGATAAGCCGGGTGCCACTTTCTGCAAGCTGGTTGTAAAGATTGAACAATGTGGTTTCCCAGTTGCCCAGGCCTGCCACCTGATCCAGATCGTCCAGACAGA
This sequence comes from Pseudohongiellaceae bacterium, assembly GCA_041689205.1. Lineage (GTDB taxonomy): Bacteria > Pseudomonadota > Gammaproteobacteria > Pseudomonadales > Pseudohongiellaceae > JAVVEG01. The sequence continues at coordinate 5,407 of JBDNGQ010000018.1, forward strand.
CCAGATCCATTGAATCCAGATTCTCAAGGATGTGTGGAAGAATCTCCTGATGAGCAGATAATGGAATATAAACTGAACGCAACCCCTGATCTTCATTCTGATGGCAAAGCGCCTGCAGTAAATGTGTCAAGCCAGCCCCTTTGCTTCCCCACAACCAGATGAAGCGATTCAACGGTTCGTGGGCCGCAGCCAGGTGTTCCAGCAACTGATGATTCTTTGCTGCTGTCAGGAAGTTTGCGAAAGTTGCCTCGTCATCCAGTCTTAAGGGCAATGGCAGCTGACGCGGCGCAACAATACTCATCTGACTAACGCGTCCACCGATAGTGTAGAAAATCAATATTATCGTCGCCCGACGCAATAAATACCGCTTCAAGATCTCTATCCAGATTAATGAATTCGGCCAGATGCCTGCGAGTCCCTGAAAGTGTGATCTTCAACTCCAGACTGTCACCGTTTAAGCGGGAAACTGCTACATTTCTAACTACAGCCAGCTCGCGCACATACGAGACCACTGACTGATGGGCGGCAATATCCTTGATACCATCAACGCGCAGCATCACAAAATCAGTACCTTGCAGCGTGCTTCTGACAATGCTGAATTGTGAGGCCAGGCTGGTTGTCACCTGATCCAGAGACGTTTCCATATAAACTTTTAGATCACTGTCGAAGCCATCAAAAGTAGCTGTCGAGCCATCGAACATGAACTGCCATAAGCCCACCAGTTCTCCGGTCGGCGTCACCAGCAGACGTCCACTCAAAACGCTGTCAGCACCGTAGCGAACACTCGCTGCAAGTATTGCCTGCTGGTCGAGACTCCACGCCTGGTCAGCAGTTAGATTACGGCGATCAGTAAAATCCAGCACCGGAATCAGCAGAGGCACGCCCCGCCGTTGTGAAAAATCGCGGATGATTTCCATGACCTGATGATCTGAATCCGAACCCAGCAACATCCGCTCACCGCTGGCATTCTGAATCGACAGCCAGACCAGCACACCAGGTCGATTGCGATCCCAGATCGGAATATTGGCGGAATCCAGCAGATCATCAATGGTCGCGCGAGAAAACCGCACATTAATAAAGGTGGCCGGAACTGACACGACCTGTTGCGCAGCCAGAACATCAACGCTCTGTTCCGGATCAGCAAGCAGCTGCTGAACGCCGCTTCGGAAACTGACCTCCTCTACATAGCTTTGCGCATTGTTAAGAGCAGTCTGCAATTGCGGTTGTTGCAGCCAGCGGGTTTCTCCAGTGACTTTTAAAAAAACCGCAGCGAGCGCCTCTCGATAAGCTCTTCGGCGTTCTGCGTCACTTTGATTCTGCACAGTCAGCTCAAAGCCGTATAGGCCATCAACGGGCAGTGCCGTCGCTGGTAGCGAAACCGCTGACAGCAGCACTAATACCGGCAATAGCCGCAAATAGAGGAAAGGTGTCCGAAGAAGATGTGACGCTGGCGGGCGAGGTACTTTGTTCATGCGGGTGATGATACCCGATACAGACTGATTTTACACAGGCTGAACTGTAAATTTGTCCTGACTAAGCACGATTCAGCTGGTAGAATTCCTGCCCTGACAGCACCCTTCAAAGCCCCTGCGCTAACCCAGACAAAACAGGAAATGTCCGCTATGACAAACACCGTCTCGCTCACCTACAAGGATGCAGGAGTCGATATAGACGCAGGTGATGCCCTGGTCGAGAAAATTAAATCTATTACTCAGCGCACCCGCCGCCCTGAAGTTCTGTCGGGCCTTGGTGGCTTCGGAGCACTGTGTGAAATACCTGAAGGCTATCGTAAACCCGTGCTGGTTTCAGCTACGGACGGGGTAGGCACCAAACTTAAACTGGCTATTGAGATGGGCAAGCACGATACCATTGGCATTGATCTGGTTGCCATGTGTGTCAATGATTTGATCGTCTGTGGAGCTGAACCCTTATTTTTTCTGGATTACTACGCTACTGGCGGACTTGATGTTGACGCCGCCACCCAGGTTGTCGAAGGCATCGGCAATGGCTGTATGCAATCAGGCTGCTCATTAATCGGTGGTGAAACCGCAGAGATGCCCGGCATGTACCAGAAAGGCGACTATGATCTGGCCGGCTTTGCAGTGGGGATTGTCGAAAAAGACCAGATTATTGAAAACGATCGTGTGCAGGTCGGTGATAAACTGATTGGGCTCAAATCCTCCGGACCCCATTCAAACGGCTACTCGCTGATACGTAAAGTCCTGGAAGTCTCCGGCACCTCACTGGACGCCACTTTTGGCGACAGCACAATCGGTGAAACACTGCTGCTGCCTACCGAGATCTATGTACGCGCAATTCACGCTTTGATCCCCGAGGTGCGCATCAATGCTCTGGCGCATATAACCGGTGGCGGTATTGTAGAAAACCTGCCCAGAGTTCTCCCCGAGGGCACTCAGGCGGTAATCGATACCCGCGCCTGGGAGCAGCCAGAAATATTCGGATGGCTCCAGCAACAGGGAAACATCGCGCAAAATGAAATGTATCGCACTTTCAACTGTGGAATCGGAATGATTGTGTGTGTGCCTGCGTCTGAATGCGCGAAGGCCCTGCAGATACTTAACCAATTTAATAAAGGCGCGGTAGAACTGGGTTCCATCCGGGCTGCCGTTGCCTCTGCACAAGCGGTGGTACTGGAAGGTTTAAGCTGATCCATGACTGAATTCTGTTCCATAGTGGTGCTGATTTCCGGTAACGGCAGCAATCTGCAGGCCCTTATCGATCAACGCCAGAGCAGAGGTTTTGAGATCAGCGCGGTTATCTGCAACGAACCCGATGCTTTTGGCCTCCAACGTGCCGCTAAAGCAGGCATACCCGCTGTGGTATTGAATCACCGGGATTATGCTGACCGTGAGCAGTTTGATCAGCAACTGATAGCCCGGATTGATACCTTTGCCCCTCAACTGCTGGTGCTGGCAGGCTATATGCGTATACTGAGTGCTGGCTTTGTGCAGCATTACCATGGTCGCATTCTCAACATTCACCCGTCTCTGCTGCCAGCCTATCGAGGCACTAACACTCATCAGCGTGTACTTGATGCCGGTGAATTGAGACATGGGGTCAGCGTTCATTTCGTCACGGAAGAACTTGATGGTGGGCCTGTCGTGCTGCAGGTAGAAATTCCTGTCGCCGCCAGCGACAGCAAAGAAAGCCTGGCCCGACGTATTGCGGAGCAGGAGCACCGGGTCTATCCTGAGATAGTCAGCTGGTTCTGCAGCGGTCGACTGAAAATGCACAGCAATACGGTCTCGTTGGATAATAAGCTGCTACCGGAATTCGGCATCCGACGAACCGCAAGCTGAATTTCGCCACTCACACCACCTCATAACTGACCTTGCCGGAGAATTTATGCAGCATTTGACTGATACACTTCTGATTAAACCCGGTCGAACAGGATTGTTCAGTATTTTTGTTTTGCTGTCACTGGTGTTCAACCATGCAACAGCAGATGAACAGCAAGCTGCAGCGAAATCATCGGCTGCGTTGCTACCAGCACCTTATCGCGCCGAGTATCAGGCCAAAGCCAGCGGCTTAAGCGCCACCGCCTATCGAACTCTGGAGCGTCTTGACGAGCACCAATATCGTCTTAGTAACAGCATGTCGGTAGCAATTCTCGGCGCAACCATTGGCGAAGTTACCGAACGCAGTGAGTTTACCCTGCAGGATGGCGCCGTCCGCCCCACCCGCTACAGCTACGATCAGACTGGTCTGGGCAGGCGTTCCGAGCATGTCGGATTTGATTGGGAGAACGGTTCCGCCGAAACCAGAACCGACAAAAAAACCGAGAACGTAGCAATAGTAGCGGGCGTGATGGATCAGTTGAGCTTTACCGCCCAGCTCAGCCTTGACCTTAGCGCTTTGCCGGCTGAACAATTAGTCGAAGATAAAGATTTTGTTTATCAGATAGTTGATGGCGATGAAATCGATGAACATCGCTACGTAATTACCGGCAGAGAAACCGTCACCACATCAGCAGGTGCAGTGCCCACTATCAGGCTTGAACGAATTCGTGCAAAAGAAAGCAGCCGAACCACTACTTTCTGGCTAGCTGCGGATCAGGACTTTCTTCTGGTTAGATTAGAGCAGACCAGCGGCTCAGGTGATGCTACGGAATTATTGCTGAAATCAGTCAGCAATCTCTGACGTTCATCGAATAGGATCAGCAGCAAGACGCAACGCTATTGCTTATGGTGACAAACTGATTTAATTTTCAAAATCTGAACGGAAATGGCACGAAGAATAATGAAAAAAGACCCATGCAAAGTATTCATCGGTGGAACTTCCACCAGGAGAACAATTATGAGTAAACAAGTCCTGGCCATGCTCGCTGCAACTGCTGCGTTAACTGCAGCCATGTCATCAGCAACATTCGCACAAGGTGACTATCAGGTACCTCGTCTGGCGGATGGCAGCCCCGATCTGCAGGGGGTGTGGAAAAATGCCACAGTAACTCCGTTGACCAGACCACGAGAATTGGGTACCCGCCAGGCTTATACCGAGGAAGAAGCTATTGCCCTCGAGCGTGAGGCTCAGCAGGCGGTAGAATTGGATAACGAACCGCTGGATCCCGATCGGCCAGCCCCCGAAGCAACAGCGCTGCCTCCGGTAGGTAATTACGACCTGTTCTGGACTGACCGTGGCATGTTTATTCCTGATATTAATGGTGAGTTCAGAACATCCATCATCATTGATCCGCCAGATGGCCAGATACCCTCCTACACCGAGGAATTCAGACAGCTCCAGGCCGCCGCCCGCGCTACTGGCCCCGATTCATTTGATGGCCCGGAAGGCCGCGGAGTTGGTGAACGATGCCTGCTCTCTTTTGGTTCCAGCTCAGGTCCGCCCATGTTGCCCGTGATGTACAACAGTCACTACCAGATAGTGCAGTCGCCCGGTTATGTGGTCATCCTTGTAGAGATGGTGCATGACGCCCGCATTATAAAACTCGCTGGTGAGCACACTGATATTGCCGAAGCGCAGCAAAAATGGATGGGAAACTCCATAGGTCGCTGGGAAGGTGATACCCTGGTCGTAGAAACCAGGCATTTTAATCCTCAGCAGAACTTTCGTGGTGCCTCTGAAAATCTGACAGTGACGGAGCACTTCACCAGAACAGGCCAGAACAAGATCATTTATCGCTTTACTGTTAATGATCCAAGCACATTTACCTCGCAGTACACGGGTGAATTACCTTTGAGTGCAGCCACTGACCAGATTTTCGAATATGCCTGCCATGAGGGCAATTATGCCTTGCCAGGTACTCTGGCAGGCGCACGTATCGCTGAACAGGAAGCCGCGGCAGCTGCCAACTGAGTTTTTGGAATCCGGCGGGCGCACTCTGGTGCCTGCCGGTTTTAGAACAATGCTGATGTGTCTGAATCATATGTCTATCGAGAATGACAAGGAACGTTACTACAGCCGGCCCGTCGATGTTTGTGAGGTGCTGCGCACTCTAAAAAGCAAGCACTGCAGCATCAAGCTCCAGTTCGATAACAGTCCCCTCTCCTACTACTCGCTTATCCTTGATGTTGACAGTCAGGAACACCATTTCCTGCTTGAAGAAGTAAAGCCCCCTGAGGGTCACCACCTGATCAATACCGGCACACCGTTCAGCATCCGCGCTGCTGTTAATGGCATAAGAGTGCATGCCAGCGGTATGCAGCTTGCCGAAACACTGAATGATCAATCCGGTGTGCTCTACAGAGTCCCTTTTCCTGCAAAAGTGCTTTATCTGCAACGCCGCGACGCATTCCGCACGTCCGTACCAACCAGTCTGACCGCTCATGCCAGTCTTTACTCCAACAAGCGATTGGAGCTCATATCGGCTGGTGTTGTAGATGTGTCAATGACCGGGGTGCGACTTCGCTTCACTGGCGAAATACCGCCGACTCTGGAAATTGAGGAACTGTTCGATCTGCAGATATGCATTCCCGCACTGGATCAAATGATCAGTGCCAAGGTTGAGTTGCGAAATCAGCGCTATGATGGCGACTGCGACCAAACAGTCTGCGGCTTCCGCTTTGTAAACGTCAATCGGATATCACAGACGATAGTCACCAGATTCATTGCTCAACTGCAGCAGGAGTCGCAAACCGATTTGTAGAATTTGCTAAAGGACTGACATTAATTCCGTCAGGCGCAGCAAATCTTCTGGTCTGTCGACATCCCAGCGCTCGGACAGCTCAGTCCATTTTTTCCCGGATTGCTGCAATCGCTGCCGCGACACCTGCATGACCTCAGCGGTCCCCCAGGGAATCTCTGCAAAGATTTCTGCCGGCACCTGGCGCAGACCGAGCAGCACATAACCACCATCCTCTGCAGGCCCAAATACAATATCCTCACCACGCTCAAGCAACTGCAAGGCTTGATTCAAATACCCGGCATCAACCGAGGGACAATCCGCTCCCAGCAGCACGACATAGTCGGCCCTGCGCAACGCATCGCTGGCAGCGTGCGCCATGCGCGCTCCAAGATCAGCACCACATTGTTCATGGATATCCCTTTCATCAATATTCATTGAATTACAAAGAGATACGAAGTACTCATGATGTTTATTTGCAGAAACCCACAGCTCAACTGCAGACAAATCACAGGCCTTGACCGTGCTGATGACTTTCTCCATTAAAGCCTTATGCAGTGCCAGCGCACCCTGCTGCCCCAGTATAGGTTCCAGTCTTGTTTTCACCTGTCCCATCAGCGGAGTTTTAGCGAAGATAATAATAATAGAATCATTGTAATTCATAAGCTTAACCCCGTTTCTTATAGTATCTTCTATAGAGAACCTGCGGGCTGACACCGAGGAAAAATTGAAGCCGTAGAATCCACATTAACACTATCGTGCGCACAATGCCGTGTTGTTCCCAGCGACGGCTGGAGCTGATCACCTGCTGACGCAGACAGACAGGTCTGGAGAACTTCTTGAGCTCACGGCTGAGCGCCAGATCCTCCATCAAAGGGATTTCAGGATAAGCACCCGCCTGTTCAAACACGGAGCTTAAAACAAAAATACCTTGATCACCTGTTGCCATTCCCGTATAGCGAGAACGCAGATTAATCATTCTCTCAATGAGCCGGAAGGCAGGATTCCTTCCGCTCAGGCTAAGATCAAACCGCCCCCAGACACGATCC
>JBDNGQ010000019.1:0-13482 GCA_041689205.1 Pseudohongiellaceae bacterium
CGCTGCGCTCGGCATCGCTGAGCGGTGCATCATCAGAGCGCACTACTCCGGCGGTACTGCTGGTGGCGGCGCCTTTGCCAAGCGGTTGCAAGCGTGGCTCAATAACGCGATCGGTTATGTACCAGATGATCGGCAGGAAGATTACCGTCATGGCTGCGATGAAAAACCAGTTGCCGGCGATGTTCATGGTCCAGGTTGGATCAATGCCAACTACAGAAGCTTCAGTGATGCCGAACAGCAAGGCGTCCAGTTGTCCTGGCACCAGGTTGGCGGAGAAACCGCCGGAGACACCGGCAAAACCTGCGGCAATACCGGCAATCGGATGACGTCCAGCAGCGGCGAAGATCACGCCAGCCAGCGGAATTAGCACAACGTAAGCAGCATCGGCGGCGAGATTGCCTACCATGGCGACCAGTGCGACAGCGGGTGTGAGCAGTAATCTGGGCGCCTTCTTCACCACTGCACTCATCGCGGTTGCAAATAATCCGGAGCGTTCAGCAACGCCGGCACCCAGCATGACCACCAGCACGTAGCCGAGCGGGTGAAAGTGCGTAAAGGTGGTTGGCATTTCTACCAGCAAGCGTCGGATATTTTCCGCAGACAATAAACTCGCCGCCGAGATAACCAGAGGATTTCCGCCGGCATCAAGCTGCGTCGGATGCAGAGCCGACACGCCCGCCATCGCAACGATGACGCTGATAACGACGACAGCTAGAATCAGCCACAGGAAAATGAATACCGGATCTGGCAGCTTATTGCCATTGCGTTCAATCCAGGCCAGTGCGCCGGCGTTTTGCGAAGAGGAGAGGGGGGAGTTCATAGGCTGTTGCTCTTATTTTGGGGATTTCCGGAGAATAGAACATCTGTTACATAGGATGCAAATTTGCTGAAGAAGCCCATGAGACGAATCATAGGTAATACGCTATGATAGATAGTAAATCTAATGGCATGAAAGCATGCCTGAGCTCTGAACAGGGGGGGTACTGATGGAAACCAGAGAAACTGATTGTACACAAGCGCTGTACGATGAGATCGATCAAACGCCTGAGGAGTACCGGCCATTGCTGCTATGTATCGTGCACTCCTTCCGGGAAGGAGTCACAAGTCCTTCAACAGAATGTAATCGCTTACAGGAAACACAGGAAGCGCTGGATGATCTGAACGCTGGTCGGGTTGTGGATGGAGACGAAGTGATGCGCTGGCTGGAATCCTGGGGAACCGAGGAAGAACGTGCCTTACCAAAGCAATGAAACTGACGTTTACCCTTAGTGCTCAAAGGGATCTGGTTCGCTTAAGAGACTTTGTGGCACAGAAGAACCCTGATGCAGCTGGTCGTATCAGCCAGGAGTTAAGGCTGGCTGTCGGTAAGATCACAGATCATCCTTATATAGGTGTCAGCATTGAAGACATAACGGATGTACAGGATCTGGTGCGTGGGGATTACATTGTGCGTTATCTCGTTCGACATGAAGAAGTTTGTATCCTCCGTATCTGGCACTGCAAGGAAGACCGATAGCTCGTTAAAAAACCCCAGCACTTTCCGCACAATCCTGAGATGACATATACAGGAATAGCCTTAGGCGAAATTCTCAGAGGATCCAGTGAACGAACTGGCCACGCACTACCGGACTCCGCAACAGAGTCCGGTAGTGCGCCTCGCTCAACCTCACCATGCCTGGTATGAACGTTCCAGCGGCTTGCACGCTTCCTGCCATTTTGCCCGTGAAATGCCTGAAACTGACGCATCTGAACCACATGTGGTTCGTTGTCCAAAGTATAAACCACATATGGTTCAGTTGCGCAGGCGTTTGGCAAAATTCATCAGAGAGAGGCGAGGGCCCTTATCGCAGCGGGCGTTCGCACGTAAATCCGGGCTCGGTCAATCGACGATAATGCGGATCGAAAACCTTGAGCAGAATGTCACCGTCGACACCTTGGAACAGTTGTGCAAAGCGTTTCATGTCGATGTCGCTGAGCTGTTTCCGCTGGTTCAGTCGCCTGCGGTTTATATTGATCTGCGTCCGCCGATGATTGCGATTCATGAGAAGAAGCCGGATGGCAAGCCTGGCGTTAAGAAGTCAGGCGACCAGAAGCAGGACGATAAGAAGTCCGAAGATGAAAAATCAGAGGGTAAAAAGTAGTTGAACCCGAAGCACATGAGCAGTTGATTAATGCATAGAGGGTTAAACCGGCGGCGCCTGAAGAGATACCGTCACATAGGCAATAAAAATATACCGCAATAACTTCCCCGTGGTGACCAGCAGCAGAAAGGTCGAGAATTTTACCCGCATCACCCCTGCCAGCAGGGTCAAGGGATCGCCGATTATCGGTACCCAGGCCAGTAACAAGGACCACGTTCCATAACGATTGAAACCCTTCTGGGCCTTCTCGATCTGCGTTTCGGAAAAATAGAACCAGCGTTTATGACGAAAGCGCAGGATAAACACGCCCAGAAACCAGTTTACGCAGGAGCCCAGCACATTGCCGGCGGTGGCGATCAGCACCAGTGCGATCACCGAGCGCTGCTCCTGCAGCAACGCTATCAGCAGCAGCTCGGAGGACAGCGGCAGCACGGTAGCGGCAAGCAAGGCGAGGGTAAATAATGCGATGTAGCCAGTCAGCATGCGTATTCCAGTAAAAAATCCTGTAGCAAATTCTGTAGCAAGTCCTTCAAAAAGTCCCGGAGCAGTGCAGCGGCAGTGAGAAAGCACTGGCGCAGTTCGGGGGGTGAGAGTATTGCATACATTGGAGGTGGGCAATGCTATGGTGTGGCGCTTATAATTACCGGCCTCCCTGCTGCAGGAACAAAACTGTGTTTGAGCAACTGAAATTACATGAAAAACTGCTGCAAGGCGTTGCCGCGCTCGGCTTCGAAACCCTTACGCCAGTGCAGGCTCAGGCTATTCCGGCCGGGCTGGCAGGCCGCGATTTATTGGTTAAAGCAGCCACCGGCAGCGGCAAAACCGCAGCCTTCATGTTACCGCTGCTGCAGCGCCTGTTGACTGAAAAAGGTGCGCCGACCGGCACCCGCGCATTAATCCTGACCCCAACCCGCGAGCTGGCTAATCAGGTTGCGAGTGATGCCACGAAGCTGGCGGCATTTACCGATTTGAAAGTAGGGGTAATTACTGGCGGCCAGTCGCAGTTGCAGCAACGCGCACTGTTTCGCAAAGATCCGCAGATCATCGTTGCCACGCCCGGCCGCATGCTCGAGCATATTCAGAAGAGTGCGGCAGACCTGGCCGGTCTTGAGATTCTGGTGCTTGATGAAGCCGACCGCATGCTGGATATGGGTCTGGTTGAAGATGTGACACTTATTATCAATGCCAGTAACGAACAGCGTCAGACCATGCTGTTTTCAGCGACGCTGCCCTTGGCCATTCGCAATCTTGCCGCTGAGCTGCTGCAGGATGCCGAAATCATCACCGTGGATAAGGAAATTGATGAGCAACCGTCGATCCGTCAGCAATATATCCTTGCAGATGACGACAAGCACAAAGAGAAGCTGCTGCTGTGGCTGCTCAATAATGAAACCTATGCTAAAACCATCGTGTTTACCAACACCCGCGACCGCGCCAACGAGATTACCGGCCTGCTGCGTTATCACCATATGAGTTGCGATCTGTTGCATGGTGAGCTGAAACAGGACCGACGCAGTGCCACCATTACCGCCTTCCGTAATGATCGTTTTAAGGTGCTGGTTGCCAGTGATGTGGCCGCCCGAGGTCTGGATGTTAAAGGTGTCGATTTGATTATTAATTTCGATATGGCGCGCAAGGGTGATGATTATGTGCACCGGATTGGCCGCACCGGCAGAGCGGGTGAAACCGGTCTGGCAATCTCCCTGATCGGCCCTTTCGAGTGGAACCTGCGGGCGTCCATTGAACGCTATCTGCAAATCAGGATGGAGCGGCGCGGCATTAAAGCACTGGCTGGCACGTATCGCGGTCCGAAGAAAGTGAAGAAGTCGGGCAAGGCAGCAGGCAGCAAGAAGAAACGACCTTCATTGAAGAAAACTTGACGAGAAAAGTTTCAAGAGCGCTGCCTGAAGAGAACCGTTTCAAGAGCACAGCCTGAAGAGCACAGCCTGAAGAGAACAGCATGTACGAAGAACAGCAAATCCGCCGGTGGCTCAGCGACGTGGTGATCGCCCACAATCTGTGTCCCTTCGCTAAACGCGAATACGATGCGGGGCGGGTAAGATTCCAGGTGCTGAGCGGCAACAAGAAAGCGGCATTGCTGGAGACGGTAGCGCATGAGCTGAAGATGCTTGATAAGCAGCCGGAAATCGAAACCACGCTGCTGATCTTTGCTGACAGCCTGCGCGGATTTTCCGAGTATCTGGATTTTCTGGAAATCGCGCAGGCGCTGCTGGCAGATCAGGGCTATGAAGGCATCTATCAGCTGGCCAGCTTTCATCCCGAATACCAGTTTGCTGATAGCGATTACGACGATCCCTCGAATTACACCAATCGCTCGCCCTTGCCGGTGATACATCTGCTGCGTGAAGCGAGTATCGAACACGCGGTGGCCTCTCATGCCGATATCGACAGTGTTCCGACCCGCAATATCGAGCTGGCACAAAGCCTCGGGGCGGCCTACTGGAAAGCACTGCTGGATGCGATCCGGGTGGAACCCTGAGCAGGCCTTTAGATAAAACTCAACACAGCCAAGGTGTTGGTCAGATTAATCGTCAGAAACAACATCGCGATTCTGGCCATGGCTTTACCGGGATCGGTGCCTTTGAAGCCGCGCTGGATGCCGATCAGCAGCAGGACGGTCCAGGCCAGGCTGAGCGCGAGCAGAAACAGAAAACGCGACCAGCTATGCTCAGCAACAGCCAGACTGCCGAACCCAAAAAACAAAGCTGCACCCAGCAGGTATAATGCCCAATAGGTAGCGGCCAAGCCATAATGCCCGTGCACAAGCCGACTGAAGGGAGTTTCATGGGTCAGGGAATCTGGATCGGTGCTCATAAGGCGCTCTTAAATTGAATCAAGCGTGATTTTACAGTGAGCCCCGGCATATTTCCAAGCGCCAATTACCCGCGGAAGCCGCAACTGTTATAGTCAGTAGTCTGAAATCAGTTCCGAAATCAGTTCTGAAACCCATTCTGAAATTAGTTCCGAGAATATCGAAAGCGTTTGCAAACCGGGATCGAGAACCAGGTTCGAAAAATTACAATCAGGAATTCCGCATGACAGCCAAAACCAGAAGTCACTTCTATGCCTACATCAGTAAAATCCGCTGGCTGCAACGCTGGGGCCTGAAGCGCAATGTGATTACTGAAAACGTGATGGAGCACAGCTGGGAAGTGGCAACCATCTCTCATGCGCTGGCGCTTATCCGCAATCGCTATTTCGATGGCGATATCGATGTCAATGCTGTGGTGGTGGCTGCGCTCTATCATGATTGCAGCGAAGTGATTACCGGCGACATGCCCTCACCGATCAAATACCACTCGCCTGAAATTACCCACGCCTACAAAGCCATTGAAACCAGGGCCGAGCATGAACTATTGAGTCTGCTGCCGACACAGCTACAGGAAGATTTCCGCGCTGTGCTAATTGAGGAGCAGATGTCAGCTGAGCATCGCTTGATTATTAAAGCGGCCGATACCATTTCTGCTTACCTGAAATGCAAGGCGGAAGTGCAGGCGGGAAATTTTGAATTCTCCAAAGCAGAAGAAGACATCAAACAGCGTCTCGAAAAAATTGATCTGCCGGAAGTACGTTTTTTTCTGGAAACCTTTGCGCCCAGTTATGGGCTGACACTTGATGAGCTGCTGCGCTGATGCTCAATTATTTTGCGTTTATCCGTCGGCATTTTGCGATGCTGGGATTCGGCTTTATCGCCGTGTTCTGGGGCAACTTCGGGCAGTCGTTTTTTATTGCCTGGTTTGGCGCTGACATTCAACGTTCACTGGGAATTTCCGCGAGCGTTTACGGCAGCACCTACTCGCTGGCGACCCTGTTATCGGCGTTCGGTGTTATCTGGCTGGGCGGGCTGATCGACCAAATTGCACTGCGAACCTATGCGCTGACGGTGGCCGGTGGATTGTGCCTGGCCTGTGTGCTGCTCTCCCAGGCGGATGCCATTCCGCTGCTGTTCATCGGCCTGTTTCTGCTGCGGCTGTTCGGACAATCCTTATTGCCACATACCGGTGTGACCACCATGGCGCGTCATTTTGATGTCTCGCGCGGTAAAGCCATCAGCGTGGCGATGTCCGGGGTGCCCAGCGGCGAGATTGTACTGCCAGTGCTGGCTGTGGCAGTGATGGCCGCAGTCGGCTGGCAGAACACCTTTCTGCTTATTGGTATTGCCACGGCAGTGGTCCTGTTTCCGGTGCTCTGGTGGTTAAGCTCGGATAGCGTGCATGTCCCGGGCAGTAAATCTGCGGCAGCTGTGTTGGACCCGGGTGCGGTCGCGCTCAAGTCCGCGGGGCGCAGGGTGGTGCTGAGCGATTACCGCTACTGGCTGGCGATGCCAGGCCTGCTGGCCAATCCCTTTTTGATCACCGGCATATTCATTCATCAGAATTTTATTGTGGCCTCCAAAGACTGGACCGTCAGCTGGCTGGCCACCTGCTTCGTGGTCTATGGCGCGGTGCACTGGCTTAGTTCACTGTTGTTTGGTGCGCTGGTGGACCGCTATAAAAGCGTGCGTCTGCTGCCGTATTATCTAATTCCGCTATTCCTCGCTCTGGTGGTACTGGCGTACGTGCCGGGTTGGTGGACGGCGGTGCTGTTGATGAGTCTGCTCGGCTTTTCTTCCGGAAGCGGTCCGCCCATTACCAGTTCCCTGTGGGCGGAAATCTATGGCACCCGTCACCTTGGTGCCATCCGCTCAATGAATATGGCGATTATGGTCGCTGCTACTGCCGTCGCGCCGGTGCTGTTTGGCTACTTCATTGATCAGGGTATCAGCGTGGGCGCGTTATTTGGCCCCTTTGCACTGTTCGTAGCAATCGGTATAGTTTCAATGTTGTTTTCCTATCCGCTGCGACCACAGCGGCATCCACATGCAAGTGACTGATCAGCTATTGAAAGGAAGTGTATGAGTGACCAGACCAGCCGTACCTTTGCCGAGTTGGTAGAACTGAAGTATCAGCTCTACAACAGCCTGTTTCTGACTTTACCATTGGATGCGGTTGAACAGACCGGCATGCTGCTGCCCCTGCTGGGCGAAACCTGCAGCACTAATCTGCAAGAGGGTCAGGACCCGCAGCAGATTGTGCAGGATTTCTTTGCCATTCATAAACCGGGTTTTGGCGAAAAAGAACAGATTCATTTCCTGTTTAAAATTATTCAGTATGTAGAGCGCCAGGTGGTTCTGATTGATGCCCTGGAAGACGCCGCTTATACCCGGGTGCATCGGCTGGATGATAAAACCGCGTTTACCCGGTTGGTCGAGCGTGCCGCTAATGAGGGACTTGATGAAAAACTGGATCGGCTGTTAAAAGCATTCGGCGTGCGGGTCGTGTTAACCGCGCATCCAACTCAGTTTTATCCGGGGCCGGTGCTGGCAATCATTTCCGATTTAACCGATGCCATTTCCAACAACAAACTAGGCATGGCACGCGATCTTCTGCTGCAACTGGGCAACACGCCGTTCTTCCAAAAGCAGAAGCCCACCCCTTATGACGAAGCGGTGTTGCTCACCTGGTATCTGGGTAATATTTTTTATCCGGCGATCGGTGAAATTATCGATCAGCTGTCCGAGTACTATCCGGATAAGGTTGCCACTAATCCAGAACTGATCACTATAGGCTTCTGGCCAGGCGGCGATCGTGACGGCAATCCCTATGTTACCACCAAGACCACGCTGCAGGTTGCTGCAAGGCTGCGCTATACCGCGCTGACCTGCTATCACATCAGTTTAAGGGCATTGAAGCGGCGGCTGAGCTTTGCCGGCATTTACAATCGTCTCGACCGACTGGAAAAACTTCTGCATACCGAGCTGAGCGAAACTGCGCCAGTTGAAGAATTGAATCTTGAAGATTTTCTGGCCGAACTCGCGGTTATGGAGCGCTTGCTGAAAAAAAATTATCAGTCGCTGTATCTGGATCAGCTGGTTTCCTTCCGGCAGAAAGTGCAGCTGTTTGGTTTTCATTTTGCCAGTCTGGACATTCGCCAGGACAGTCGCATTATTGCCAAAGCGCTGGAAGAGGTCATTATTAAATGTCCGGGCCTGTTGCCGGAAAATCTGTTCTCACTGCCGGAGCCTGAGCAGATTGAGCATCTCCTTAATTGCGAAGGGGAGGTCGATCTCAGCCTGTTCAGCGATCCATTGGTGATTGATACCCTCGACTCGCCAGGCGTTATCCGAGAGATTCAGCGTCTTAATGGCGAGCGTGGCGCGCATCGCTACATCATCAGTAATTGCCGCGGTCCGGTGGATATGGCGCGGGTGTTCGCACTGTTCCGCCTGTGTGGTTGGGGCGACCTGGCACTGAACGTGGATATTGTGCCTTTGTTTGAAACCATTGATGACCTGCAGCGTGCCGGCGATTCCATGGCGCTTATCTATCACAATGACAGCTACCGCGCCCATGTGAAGCACCGCCGCAATCGTCAAACGGTGATGTTGGGTTTCTCCGATGGCACCAAGGATGGCGGCTATCTGATGGCGAATTGGGCTATTTATCGCGCCAAAGAAGATGTCACTCAGGTTTCCCGCGACTGCAATGTCGAAGTTATTTTCTTTGATGGCCGCGGTGGTCCACCGGCCCGAGGCGGCGGTGACACGTATCTTTTTTATGCTGCGCTGGGTAAAGAGATCGAAAGTAATCAGATTCAGATGACGGTGCAAGGCCAGACTATCAGCACTCAGTACGGCATCAAAGCATCCGCAACTCATAATCTGAGTCAGCTGCTGACCGCTGGGGTAGAGAACAATCTGTATAACCGACCGGAGCGACAACTGACCCCGGAGCAGCGACAGTTGATTGATACACTGGCCACCGCCAGCTATCGAAAATACGAGGAGTTCAAGCAGCACAAACTGTTTCTGCCCTATCTGGAAGAGATGAGCACGCTGAAATATTACGCGATGGCCAATATCGGCAGTCGTCCCGGCAAACGTGGCGCTGATAAAGAGCTGCGCTTCGAGGACCTGCGCGCAATTCCTTTCGTCGGTGCGTGGAGCCAGTTGAAACAGAATGTCCCCGGTTTCTTTGGCCTGGGCGCTGCGCTGCAGGCACAGGAGCAGGCGGGGAATCTGCAGGGCTGTGTAGACCTGTATCAGCACTCCCGGTTTTTTCGCGCGCTGATTGCCAACAGCATGCAGAGCATGAGCAAGATTAACTTTGACCTGACCCGTTATATGGAAAAAGATGAGCGCTTCGGAGCGTTCTGGAGAATCATCTATGACGAGTTCACCGTCAGCCGCGACATGGTGCTGAAGGTGGCCGGACAGCAGGTGCTGCTGGAGGATAATCCACGCAGCCGTTTAAGTATTCAGCTGCGTGAGCGGGTGGTGCTGCCACTGCTGACCATTCAGCAGTACGCCTTAATGCGAATTCAACAGGAAAAGCAGAGCGGGCAAACCAAACATCTGGAGCTGTATGAAAAGATGGTGATGCGCTCTTTGTTCGGCAATATCAATGCGAGCAGGAATTCAGCGTAGCAGGCGAAAGATACTCACTGCGTGTGCCTGGTTAAACGTGTTCATCCATGCACAGCACGCAGTGCATGGATGGGCTCTATCTTCACGATGCCGCGTTTTCTTTAATTAACGCCCCCGTCGGCCGGCGATTATCAATACTGAACGCACCCGCACCACTGCTGCTTAAAGCCAGCAGGCCAGCCATGATGCCCATGTTCTTGAAGAAGTTCTGGGTTTCGTGGGCGCGTTGCAGCCCTTCTTCCATGGTCCAGAAATCGTGCAGTACCAGAGAGATCACTAAGGTCAGGCCGGCCAGAATGAAGGCCACAAACTGCGTCTTGTAACCGACGAATAACGCCACCGCACCGCCGACCTGAATTACGCCGGTCAGAATTAAAAAGAACGGAATCAAGATCATGCCATGCGAGGCCATGTATTCGCCGGTGCCGCCAAAATTAGTAAATTTCATCATGCCCGGAAGAAGGAAATAGATGCCCAGGATAATACGGGCGGCGGGTGATAATAATTTGCTGATAGCTTTTTGCATAAGTCCCTCTTTTAATGTGCCCTTAACGTAACTCCGTTTAAGCAGCAGTGGATGGTTTTTTTATTTTTACGAGCGTGTTTTCAATCATTGGCGCAATATAAAGTCCGACCAGCATTGCGGCGACAAACAGCATAACCGAAGGCGACAGAGACGCCAATGCAGCAACCGCCGGTCCTGGACATAGTCCGGCCAGACCCCAGCCGATGCCGAACAGGCTGGCACCACTGAGCAGCTCCATATCGATGTTGCTTTTGGTGGGCAGGGAGAACTTTTCAGACAGTAAGGGATGCGGCTGTTTCAACACCAGCGGGAAGCCGATCAGGGTGACAAATACCGCGCTACCCATCACCAGCAACAGCGTAATATCCCATTGACCGGCAATATCCAGAAACCCGATAACCCGGGCTGGATTGATCATTTCTGAAATGGAGAGTCCAAGTCCAAAAATGATTCCACAGCATAACGACGCAAGTATGGTTTTCATGACAGCAGATGCCTCGTGACAAAAACGGTAATGAGCGCGACCGCCATGAAGGTGACGGTTGCAGCGAGGGAGCGGGGAGAGCGCCTGCCAATACCGCAGACGCCGTGGCCGGATGTGCAGCCTGAGCCGAGGCGGGTGCCAATGCCAACCAGCAGACCGGCCAACACCAGCATAGGACCTTCAGCCTGCATTTCAATCGGCAGCGGTCCGGAAAATATCTGGTACAAAACTGCGCCGCCAATCAAACCAACAATAAATGCCGGACGCCAGTGTGAGCCTTCGGTATTCCAATTAATAAAGCCGGTAATGATGCCGGATATTCCAGTTATCCGGCCCAGCAGCAACAGCATCAATACGCTGGCCAAGCCGATTAACGCTCCACCGACCAGGCCACCAACAACATCAGGTTCAACCATTTGCTTCACCTCTTACAAAGGAACTTGCCGCTTAAAATGACGCTTCAAGGTTGAGCCTGGTACCCTTTTTAGTCAAGCATTTCGATGGCTACAGCAACAGCTTCACCACCACCAATACACAGGCTGGCAACACCGCGTTTTTTATTCAAACGCTTTAGTGCATACATCAGCGTGACGATAATCCGCGTACCCGAAGCGCCAACCGGATGACCGAGCGCACAGGCACCGCCATGAATATTTACTTTAGCGTGGTCCAGACCGAGCTGCTGCATCGCCAGCATCGGCACCATCGCAAAGGCTTCGTTGATTTCGAACAGATCCACATCGTCTTTAGTCCAACCCGCGCGCTGCAATACTTTTTCGATTGCGCCGATGGGTGCAATGGTGAATTCACTTGGCTGTCGTGCATGGCTGGCCTGCGCCACAATCCGCGCCATCGCTTTAACACCGCGCTGGGCCGCCAGACTTTCGCGCATCATCACCACCGCAGCAGCGCCATCAGAAATAGAGCTGGAGTTGGCGGCGGTGACTGTGCCATCGGCGGAAAAGGCCGGTTTCAGCAAGGGGATTTTTTCGATATTAGCTTTGCCGGGCTGCTCATCGTCAGTAACAACAGTCTCGCCGCGACTAGTCTTCACGGTCACTGGAACCGACTCATCACGGAACCAGCCATTGGCAATTGCCTGCTGAGCACGCTGCAAAGAAGCAATCGCATAGGCATCCATCTGTTCACGGGTGACCTGATGCTGATCGGAAACTTCTTGCGCAAAGCTGCCCATTAATCGGCCGGTATATGCATCTTCCAGACCATCGTAGAACATATGGTCTTTAAGCTCACCGTGACCCAGACGCAGGCCGCCGCGTGCTTTAGGAATCAGATAGGGGGCCAGTGTCATATTTTCCATGCCGCCGGCGATCATAATGTCACTGTGGCCGGCAAGAATCTGGTCCTGCGCCATCATCACAGCCTTCATGCCGGAGCCGCACATCTTGTTAATGGTAGTGCAGGGCGTGCTGACCGGCAGACCAGCGCCAAGTGCCACCTGACGTGCCGGTGCCTGGGCCAGACCTGCGGGCAGCACACAGCCGAACAGCAGCTCTTCAATATCTTCAGGAGCAAGACCCGAGCGCTGTAAAGCGGCTGCGCAGGCAAGTGTGCCAAGCTGAGGGGCGGTAACGGTTGAAAATACTCCCTGGAAGCCGCCCACCGGAGTGCGGGCGCCACTGACAATAACTACTGAATCGTTAAGGTTACTGCTCATTTTTCCTCATCCATTTCGCGCAGGCGCTGCCTGCATCGGTTTTCAAATTCTTTGATTTCATGCAGGCTCAACTGTATGTCTTCGAGCTGCTGTTTAAGGACGTTCTTGCGCGTTTCCACCTTGCCCAAAATATGGGTCAACTGCGCCTGTTCACCGGGGGAGGAGTCATAGAGAGCAAACATCTCGCGAATCTCCTCCAGCGAAAAGCCCAGGCGTTTGCCACGCAGAATCAGTTTCAAGCGAGTATGGTCGCGGTCGCTGTACAGACGGTTACGGCCATCGCGCGAGGGCATGATTAAACCCTCCATCTCGTAAAAACGAATAGTCCGCGTGGTGATATCAAACTCTTTGGCAAGTTCTGAAATCGAATAGGTTTTGTTGCCGCAATCATGCGGATCCAGCGCATTGTCTCGCAGGAAGCGCTTACTGAGGATTTGCACGGATTCAATCATCACATCGCCTGTCTGATTAGTTGACGTTTACGTTAACGTCAGCATGATAAGGCAGGCGCGTGCGGGATTCAATTGCAGGAAAGAGCCTTCAGCGTCTGGCGAGAGACCTTCAGCGTCTGATGAGAGACCTTTGATCGTCTCTGGTGAACAAGGCTTCAGCGCCAGGCGCTGAAGCCCACGTCAGCCTTACTCAACAGCGCGTGCCAGCGCTCGGAGATACGCACGGCGACTCTGATTACGCTCAAGATAAGCACTCAACGTCGGGTGCGCACCCAGCTGGCCGAGGCGGTTGGCCATGGAGACCACATAAGCAACACCGATATCCGCGCCGCTGAAGGAGTCGCCAAGAATATACGGGTTGTCGCCGAGTTGACGGGCAATATGATCCAGATGCAGCGTGATTTCCTTGTTGCTGAACGCCTCAATAGCGGCATGCGCCTGCCCACTGCGCATCTGCAACATTTTCATCAGCAGTGGCCCGAACACCGAACCTTCCGGGTAATGCAGCCATTGCGTGAAGGTGGCCCAGTTGCGCAGATCCGAGCGCGGCGGCGCAAATCTGTGGTCGGTATCCAATTTTTCCAGCAAATAGGAGGTAATGGCGCCGGACTCAGAGAGTATCAGGCCATCATCCTCAATCACCGGCGACTTGCCGAGCGGGTGAATGACTTTGAGATCATCGCCGGCACGCATGGTGGTTGGGTCGCGGTGGTAA
>JBDNGQ010000020.1:0-2566 GCA_041689205.1 Pseudohongiellaceae bacterium
AAGAGGTCAGACGGGCCATAGACAGTTTGAACAAGCGACCGAGAAAACTTCTTGGATACAAGACGCCGGCGTTCTTGATGAAGGAAACAATGGCGGCTCTAGCCGCTTAACTGGTTATGCACTTGGGGTTTGAATCCAAGGCTACTTCGAAACTGAATGCCGGAATTAAACATCCCTTCATCGAACTTAAACTGTAAGGTCAATTCAAAATTATCGAACTCCTCAACAGTTCTCAGAAAGCTGTTTTGCTGAGCATCTACAGAGCGTCCCACCAGGGCGCCATCTCTGATTTCAAATTCTGCAACTCCCAGAACCTGCCATCCATGCAGCGTAGAACCGTCGAAAAGAACTGTGCATTGCGCCGCTGCCATTTCGTGATTCGCCGTACCCGGTGGAACATCCGCCTGGTCGAAAGTTGTCACATTGATTGCACCGGCTGATTCCAACATCTCGGCCGCTGTTGCCGCCATGTCTTTTCTCATCGCAAGCTCATTGTCACCGCGCGTCACATTAAATCGCAGCGCCGGGATACCGAACTTGTCTTTTACCTGCTTATCCAGCTCGCAGTAATTCTCATAGCGGGGCAACACCTCTCCAAACGCCTGGATATTCATTCCCCAGCGTCCAGGCTCGCGAAGAAGGCACGATCACCCTCTACCGCCTCACCCTCTCATATCTCTGCAACTTTCTCGGTGCAGGCTCACCGCCAAAAATGTTCCCTGCAGCATCTACTGACACAAACTCCGCACCATTCCCCGCCGTGCTTCGCGGATCGCCATATGGCAGCCGGATGAAATAATTGACCCACCCAAGATGCGCGTCGCCGATGCGGATGCCCATCTCCCAGCCGGGGTTCTGCACGTCGTCAGATTCGGAGTCGGCTACGTAGATGTTGTCGTGGCCGTCGAAGAAAATGCCGCTGGGTCTGCCGTACTGTGTCCACTGCGAGAGGAAGCTGCCTTCCTGATCGAACAGTTGCAGGCGGTTGTTGGAGCGGTCGCCAACGAATATGCGGCCACGCTGGTCGATGGCGATGGTGTGCAGCACGCGGAATTCGCCGGGGCCGTAGCCGGTTTTGCCCCATGATTTAATGAACGTGCCGTTCGGTGCGAACTTGACGACGCGGTTGTTACCGGTTTCGCCGTGTCCGTCAGCGACAAAGATAGAACCGTCGTCGGCGATGACGACATCAGCCGGAGAAGTAAACTGGTTATTGCCGCTGCCCGACTCGCCCGGCGTACCGAGCACCATAAGCACTTCGCCGGTCGGGCTGAACTTCACAACCTGATGGCCGCGTTGGTCACCCTGGGGGATGCGCGCATCGGCGACAGCATCGGTGACCCAGACATTGCCCTGGGCATCCACGTCGATGCCATGTGGCCAGATGAACATGCCGCCGCCGAAGCTCTGTACCACCTGACCCTGGGCGTCAAATTTGATAACGGGATCCAGATCGGAGTCGACGCACTCATCGCCAAAACGGTTAGGTGCAGTGGCATCGCAGCGGATAATCGCCCAGATATGAACGCCATCAACATCTACATCCGTGTCGCCGACTGCGCCCATGGTGCGGCCATCAGGCAGGGTGGACCAGTTTTCAACTGTACGGTATGGATTTGGGTAGGGCTGGGCGATGGCGTTGATTGTGATCGATGCGCTGATTACGACAAGGAGTGTCGTGAGGTTTCGTGTGCGGATGGTGAACAAAGTGGAATCTCCGTTTAGTCTTATTGTGACCTTGAAGATAGCGGGAAATGGGAGGCAGCGCTATCGGATTTTACCGGCAGTGAGGGCACGTGAGGTTCTGCTGATTGGCCAACTGAGCAGCGAGTCAGTTTAAAAAGTTGTGAGCGCACAATATGTAAAATATATTTGTATCACAATCTGCAATCACTGTGGCGGTGCGGTTAGAATAATCGCGACCATTGAGGATCCGTTGGTTATCCAGAAGATCCTGGATCACCTGGATGCCAAGTCCGGTGCTTTGGGCTGCGCTAATCAACTGCCTGAGCCACGAGGGCCGCCTCAAGCTAGACTATTTGATTAAGAATCACAGGGACTGAAGAAAGGTGCTGCGCAAGGATGAAGCTGGCAGGGTGCCTCGCAGGCTGGGAAAGGCTCATGGGCAAGCGAAAGGGCGATAGCGTGTAATTAATACCCGCCCTGAGCGAATTTAGCCTATTTGTAATAATTGGCGATCGGCATAATTGCGATCGGTTGGTGCCCCGTGTAATGTTGCCGAAAAAAAAAGGGTGTTTATGAGAACTACACTCGGCGCTAATAAGTTAAGACTCTGGTTCAATACAAGCTCAGGCCTTCGATTCAGTATTATTTCGTGCAGCTCTTGGATTGCGCTTTAATTAGGCTGAAGGATCCACGCCGCTGGCAATAGCCACACCATCAATGGGGTCGCCATAATAGAACACTCGGTAATGTAGCGACGAGTTGAAATACAACCGATATCCCAGGTGCGTAAAAGTAGTATTAGTCCAGTAATATTAAGCAATATGCTCGTTCCTATGGCTGGAACAGAACCGATGAACTGAGCCCACCCCTCCACAGCTAG
>JBDNGQ010000021.1:0-63903 GCA_041689205.1 Pseudohongiellaceae bacterium
ATGCTCCTGATGATCGACAACTATGATTCCTTCACCTGGAACATTGTTCAGTACCTGGGTGAACTGGGCGCTGAGGTAAAGGTTTACCGCAATGATGAGTTGACTCTGGCTGAGATTGAGACGATGCAGCCGGAAAAAATCGTAATCTCTCCTGGACCCTGCACGCCGGACCAGGCCGGTATTTCAGTGGATGTGATCACACATTTTGCCGGTAAAATACCGCTGCTTGGAGTATGCCTGGGCCATCAGGCTATCGGTCAGGCCTTTGGTGGAAACATTGTGCGGGCAAAGAAAGTCATGCATGGCAAGCTCTCCCGTATTCACCACAATAACGCCGGTGTTTTTTCGGAACTGAATAATCCATTCACCGCCACCCGCTACCACTCTCTGGTCATTGACAACCAAAGTCTCCCCGACTGCCTTGAGGTCACTGCCTGGACTCAGGATGGCAGCGGGGCGATGGATGAAATTATGGGGGTTCGACATAAAACCCTGGCAGTTGAGGGTGTGCAGTTTCATCCTGAATCGATTCTCAGCGAGCATGGGCATCAGCTGCTGCAGAATTTCCTGAACGGACGTTAGAACGAAGGCTTAACCATGGATATAAAAACAGCAATCCGCCAGCTCATGCAACAGCAGGACCTCAGCACTGATCAGATGGCTGAGATGATGCGCGAACTAATGAGCGGTCAATGCACCGATGCGCAGATAGCGGCTTTTCTGGTTGCCTTGCAGATCAAGGGTGTCAGTTCAACAGAGCTGCTGGGTGCTGCGCGGGTGATGCGCGAACTGGTACTGCCGGTTGTAATATCAGCAAGTCCGCATCTGATTGACACCTGTGGCACCGGGGGCAGCGGCACCGACACTTTTAATATCTCTACCGCAGCAGCTCTGGTTGCGTCCTGTGCCGGTGCTCAGGTCGCCAAACATGGTAATCGTGGTGCCAGCAGCAAGAGTGGCAGTGCCGATGTATTGGAGGCTGCCGGGGTGAAGCTGACGATCAGTCCGCAACAGGTGGCCCGCTGCATCGAAACAATCGGCGTCGGCTTTATGTTTGCCCGCACCCATCACAGCGCCATGAGGCATGTAGGCGGACCAAGAAGTGAGATCGGCGTCCGTACAATTTTTAATCTGCTGGGGCCGTTAACTAATCCGGCCTCGGCGCCTAACCAGGTGCTGGGTGTTTACGACCCGGCACTGATTGAGCTGATGCTGCCGGTACTCAAGGAGCTCGGTAGCCGGCATGTGTTGATGGTCTGCTCGGAAGACGGGCTGGATGAGATAAGTTTGTCTGCGGCAACCCGCGTGGGCGAGCTGATCGATGGTGAGCTCAGGTTCTACACTGTCAAACCCGCTGATTTTGGGATTGAGCAGCGCCATGGCTTTGCAATGCTGCAGGTGAACAGTCCTGCAGAGAGCCTGACGCTGCTCAAGCAGGCATTGGATTACAGTAACAAGGCGGCTGGGGACATCGTCGCTTTGAACGCCGGTGCTGCCATCTACACCGCCGATCTGGCTGTGGATCTGGCAGCCGGAATCAGCAAGGCACAACAGCTTCTGCGCAGTGGGGCAGCACTGAGAAAGCTGCAGGAACTGGTTGATTTTACCTCAGCTATGGATCAGTAAAAAAACACACGGAGTGGCTACGGAGAACCATGAACAAAAGCGGCACAATTCTCGACAAAATCATTGCCAGAAAATATCTGGAAATCAGCCAGCGCAGTGAGAAAATCAGTTTTTCCGCACTGGAAAAAAAGCTTGCAGAGCGTGAGGGTAAGCGTGGCTTTATTGAGGCCTTGCGCAACAATATTACTCAAAAGACCCCTGCGGTCATCGCCGAAATAAAAAAAGCCTCGCCGAGCAAGGGGCTGATTCGCGAGGACTTTGATCCGGCCAAAATTGCCTCCCAGTATGCCGCTGCAGGTGCCACTTGTCTTTCTGTGCTGACCGATGAGGACTTTTTCCAGGGCAGCAGCCGCTATCTGCAACTGGCACGTGCTGCGTGTGAGTTGCCAGTGCTGCGTAAAGATTTTATTGTCGACCCTTATCAGATAGCCGAAGCCAAAGTGATGGAGGCTGACTGTATATTGCTGATTGTTGCTGCTCTTAATCCTGAGCAGCTGCATTCATTGGCGGCTTATGCCACGGCGATCGACATGGATATTCTGGTGGAAGTTCATAACGAAGCAGAATTGGAGATTGCGCTGACGGAAGGCTTTGATCTTATCGGCATCAATAATCGCAATCTGCATGACTTTCATACAGATCTGCAGACCACTTACCGGCTTGCGGCGCTAGCGCCGAACAACGTCTTGCTGATTACCGAAAGCGGCATCAATACAGCCGAGGACGTAGCTGCGATGATTGCTCATGATATTTATGGATTTCTGATTGGTGAGACGTTTATGCGTGCAGCTGATCCGGGCGTTAAATTGCAGGAACTGTTTCCACCGCGCAGCTGATTACTGGGTTGCGAATTTCTGCAGCAGTGCAAGCATAGTATCTCTCGCAACCTGATCAGCCGCGATAAACTTGAAGCCTCCAATATAAGTTTTTTGATTCAGCCGTCGAAAAAAACCAACTCACAATCAAGAACAGGCTGCCGGGTGGAATCCTGCACGGTTTCGCTGAACGTAAGCCTGGAAATGGGCCAGTTACCATCCGCAGCACGATTACTGGAAAGAAGCACAAAGGTGGTTTGGGCCAGCTCAATCTGCACTCCCTGCAGATTAATGTTAAGCAGATTTACTGGCACTGTTTGTCCGGCAACTGTCAAAGACGCAGACCCGGAAATATCGATACGAGGATTACGGCGACGCTCTATTACCATTGCTTTTCTCTTGCTCCAGGACGGGCGATGGAATCACCAGACTGGTCTTGCTCAACGGGTTCCGAAAACTACGATGGTTTTGCCACGGACAGTAATCAAATATTGTTCTTCCAGGGTTTTTAAAACCCGGCCAGCCATTTCTCTGGAACAATTCACCAGCCGTCCTAATTCCTGTCTGGTAATTTTTATTTGCATACCATCCGGATGCGTCATTGCATCGGGCTCTTTGCTTAACTCAATCAAGGTGCGGGCAATTCTACCGGTAACATCGTAAAACGAAAGATCTCCTACTTTACGAGTAGTGTGACGCAGACGGGTCGCCATCTGCTGACCGATTGTAAATACAATTTCCGGATGAACCTGAACGTATTGATTGAATTTGTCATAACTGATTTCGGCAACCTCCGCTGAGTTGCGGGCGCGGCACCAGGCGCTGCGCGAATTGCCTTTGTCAAACAGGCCCATCTCGCCAAAAAAATCGCCAGGGTTCAGATAGGTAATGATAACTTCTTTACCATCATCATCTTCCAGGATGACAGAGATTGAGCCCTTGAGGATGTAGTACAGGGTATTGCAGGCATCTCCTTCATAAATGATGGTGTTGCCTTTGGGGTAAGTGCGTCGATGACATTGGGTCAGGAAATTTTCAAGATCCTTGATGTGAGGGGTGATTGCCATCAGAGCCATGTTGTTTTCTCCATCGATGTGGCGCGGATTTTTGGGCTTGTTATGTCTGCTGCCAGATGATGGCAGATGTATAACATACTTTTGGCGGCGATGTGAATGATTCAGGCGCTTGTGATACTCTCCCCTGAATTTTTTCCTTTATGGCTATCTCAGGTAGAAAATAAAATGAAAGCAAAAGTAAGCTGGCTGGAGAACGCAATGTTCATTGGCGAATCCGGCAGTGGCCATACCGTGGTAATGGATGGGCCCGAAACAAGTGGCGGGCGCAATATCGGCATTCGCCCCATGGAGATGTTGCTGCTGAGTGTTGGCGGTTGTTCTTCGTTTGATGTGGTCAGCATTCTGAAGAAATCCCGCCAGGACGTCACCCGTTGTGAAGCCGATGTCAGTGCTGTCAGAGTAGATGCTGTTCCTGCCGTTTTCGAAAGTATGCACATTCATTTTCGGGTCAGCGGAAATAATCTTAGTGCAAAGCAGGTAGAGCGTGCGGTGTCACTATCAGCGGAAAAATATTGTTCAGCGACCATCATGCTGGAAAAAGGTGGCGTCAAAGTCACTCATGATTTTGAAATTGTAGAGATCTGAATCAGTGCGCGGATTATCCAGGGTTCGCGCATTCACCGCTCAGCTGTTCAATCCAGTTTCTCACCAGATCCACTCCCTCGGCATGCACCAGAGTGCGCCCAAGCTCCGGCATTTTAATATCCAGCTCTTTGCTGTTCATCCGGAATAACAGTATGGATTCATCCGGCGCTCCGGGGACCATCGAATAACTGTGTCCACCGGTGCCGCGTCCTGCTGCTACCGGAGGTTTGCACACCCCCATCTTCAGCAATGAAGTTTCTGCCGCATGCAGGAATAAGCCCGAGGTGTCGGCGCTGCCGCCAGGTTGATGACAGTGTCCGCAGTTTATATCCAGATAGGCTCTGGCTTTTTGTTCCGTGCCTGTCAATGAAGTTGCAATGGTCGTTGATGGCAGATTACTTAATATGCCGCGCGCAGCCCAGTGTTGTAATTGTGCATCCGGACCATCGCGGTAATGAGCGAAGGTTTTATCGAGGTGACGGGAGGCGGGACCGATCGGGCGCAACTGACCGTCATTTTGATCAACAGCGTGACAGCCGGCACATTCATTTCTGTTCGGCACTATGTAGGCAAACTCAAGCGGAGCTTTGCTGAGCTCATTGCTGTCGCGCATTTGCAGGCGCTGAATGGCGCCGGTAAGCTGCAGACTGGCATCGGTTTGTGCACCATTCCAGACATACGGCAGTGGATCCCAGCCGCTTTCCTGGCGCACCAGCAAGCGTGTTTCTAGCAGGCGCACTGCGCGCAGATCGAAGCGGTTATCGGCGAAACCATGGACATCGGCATCCGTGCGCAGAACTGCATCAACGATCTCAGGATCGCGCGGGTAATAGAAAGTTTTACTGATGATGGTGCCGACCGGGAACTCAAAAGTTTCGCTGCTGTTATAGATCGCAGAGGTGCCGGCTGGCATCCATACGGTGCGCAGCTTCAGCGCATAGTCACTGAACAGCGGCGTGAGCAGATCATAGGGAAGCATCTCTTCATGGAGCAGCAGCTGCCCATCTTGCTGCTGCATCAGTTGCCATTCTGACAACAGGGCCGGGTAGTGATCCGGTCCAAAGTTCCTCGGACCGGATTGCTCTGGCTGGCAACCGAAAACGAACAGCGACAATAAAACGACAGCAATAAATCTCATTACAACCTTCTCATGCAGACCTATAGCACAATTCGAACCAGCTTTTCATGACTGCATGTATGCGCTGTCATATCGATGCGTGGATTGGCATTTTCGTTGGCCGCATCAATGTTCAGCAGTTGGGCGCTGGCTTCTTCAACACAGATTGCGTATTCAGGAGCAATACGATCTGGATGCGTGACGCCATCCCAGATAATGTCGGGTAATCGACCCTGTTCACCAAACACCGCAATACGCAACATATCCAGTTCGGGCCGACCGGGTGAGCTGCCATTGGCGCTATAACGGTTATTGTAAATATAGATAGTTTCCGGATAGGGATCGAATGCCTCGCTCATCTGACGCGAGGAATATCCGGCACTGAAGTAACTGGAAATGAGAATGCCGGAAGTATTATTGTCGCCAATGTCATTATCGAAAATTTCTACTTTGTCGTTGGAATTAATGATCACACCGGAACCGGATGGCACGCTGGCAACCGCTGTGCCTGGGGGCGCAAAATTGACGGTATTGTTGGCGGTAATCTGATTGCGATAGACACGGGTGCTGTGCCCTTCCATGGAAAGATTAGGCATATTGAACACCAGAATCCCCCCGGTATTGTGGATGGCGACATTATTATAGACATCAGCGCCGATGGTATTTTCTATCTCGATGCCAGCGACATTGTATTCGGCGCGATTATTGCGAACGATAACATTGCGCGATTGACCCACATAAATCCCGGCATCCGAAGCCGCGATTGCCACCGATTCTTCGATCAACGTATTTTCGGTCTGCACCGGATAAATACCGTAAGCGCCGTTAGCTGCGTCGGGGCCATTAGTCCATTCAGTTCTTACCCGGCGTATAACGATATTATTGCCGCGTGCTATTTTTAACGCATCACCTCGGGTGTCTTCAATACCGATATCTTCGATGGTGAAATCGTTGGCATTAACCAGCAGACCCTCAGCTCCCGCGACCTGCTCTTTGAATGACAGGATGGTTTCATTCATACCCGCGCCGCGCAGAGTAATGCCATCGGTATTAAGGGTGAGACTGCGTTCGAATGAGAAGGTGCCGGCGGGAAGCTGGATCAGGTCACCAGGAACCGCCTCGAGCAGACGCAGCTGCAGATCCTGAACGGGATCCGCAACCAGATTCGGATCAACCTCTTCGTTCTCGGTTGAACAGGCGACAAGCAAGCTAAAGATGAACGGAACTGCCAGAAGAGTTCTGGCTTGAGACGTCGAATTGAACATAGTGCAGCTCCCGGGAGTTAATATTGCTATTGCGCCATATCAGATACGCAGAGTTCGTCCTGTAAAACCGGCTTATTGAGGATAAGTGATCTGATTTTTCAAGTCCATCTCATGTCCATCTTTTGTTTCATCTTTAAGCAATCGTGCAGCGCATCATTAAGTTGATCAAAGGTAAGCGATTTTTATTTTAGCCTTCGCGAATAGCAAGGTCATCAACGGACTGATCAGGCAGAAAAATGCCCACGGTGCATAGCTCAATGTGCTGACACCGAGTACGCCGGCATGGAATGCAGCGCAGGTATTCCAGGGCACCAGCACCGAGGTGACAGTGCCGCTATCTTCAAGGGTGCGGCTCAGGTTCTGAGGTGCAAGACCGCGATCTTCATAGGCGCGGGTGAACATTCGTCCAGGAATCACAATGGCCAGATATTGATCGGAGGCGGAAACATTGGTGAGCAAGCAGGTGCCGGCGGTAGCGGTGACCAGGCCGGCATCGCTGCGCACCCGGCTCATCAAGGCGCGGGTAATCCGACCCAGAAACCCGGACGCTTCCATCGTGCCACCAAAAGTCATCGCCGCAATGATCAACCAGATGGTGTTAAGCATTCCTGCCATGCCGCCAGCACTCAGCAGTTCATCCAGCACCGGATCGCCGACCGCGATACTGATATCACCATAAACTGCCTGCATGATGACCTGATAGGGCCCGCCATACTCTGCGGACAGGTCAACCAGCAGCGGATATTGCAAGATCGCGGCGCAGCCTGACCCCAGCAGCACACCAATGAACAATGCGGGCAGCGCTGCCACCCGTTTCACGATTAATACGATGACCACCAGCGGAATTAACAGCAGCACTGGCGACAGATTAAAACGCTGCTGCAGCAGTACCTGCATCTGATCGGTGGTGGAACTGCTTTCGCCGGAACCGGAGATGAACAAACCAAGCACCAGATAGATAGTCAGCGTAAGCAGCAAGGATGGCAGCGCAGTAAGGCTTAGATAACGAATATGAGTGAATAATTCGACATTACTGACGCCAGAAGCCAGATTAGTGGTGTCTGACAGCGGTGACATTTTATCGCCGAAATACGCACCGGAGATGATTGCTCCAGCAACCAGCCCAGGATTGAAACCCAGGGCATAACCAATGCTCATCAAGGCCACGCCAAGTGTTGCTGACGTGGACCAGGAGCTGCCGATGACAACGGCAATCAAGCCCATGAGCAGGCAGGCGCTGAAGATAAAGAAGGCCGGGTTAAAAATCTGCAGACCGTAGTAGACCATGGTCGGAACCACACCGCCGAGCAGCCAGGTGCCGGTCAGTGCGCCAACCATCAGTAGAATAAGAATAGCCGGTGTGGCCGCTTTAATATTATCCAGTATCCGGTCCTGCACCAGTGACCAGGGAATCCCGCTGAACATGCCCATACCGGCAGCCACGGCGGCAGCGATAATCAGCGCCGTCTGATTAGCCCCGGACAGGGAATCATCGCCATAGATATAAACATTATAGGCCAGCAGCGCAAACAGGATCAGCAGCGGGATCACGGACAGTATCAATGAAGGATTTGCTGGCGACACGTCCTCAATAATATCTGCTACATCAACCGGGTGAATGGAGCTGGGTTCATCTGCCGACATATTAATGTTCTCTTGTTATTCTGTTGAAGTATCAACAGTAGCTTTGCTTTCAACTCAGCTGCCGGGACAACGCAGCTGCTCAGGGCCGCTTGCGATGAACCTGAACGGGCAGGTTGGTATACCCTTTTACAAAGCTTGAGTAAATACGTTCGGGTTTGCCGGCAAGCTCAACATTCTCGAAGCGCGGCAGAATTTCTTCCCATAGAATTCGCAGTTGCATTTCAGCCAGACGATTACCCATGCAGCGGTGAATACCAAAGCCGAAGGAAAGATGCTGTCGCGCCCGAGCGCGATCGATAAGAAATTGATTGGCGTTCTCGATGGCCTCTTCATCACGGTTGCCGGAGACATACCACATAAGCACTTTGTCGCCCGCTTTAATGGTTTTGCCACCCAGTTCAGTGTCCTGCGTTGCGGTGCGGCGCATATAGGCCAGCGGAGTCTGCCAGCGGATTATTTCGGAGACCATATTGGGAATCAGTGCGGGGTCAGCTCTCAGCTTGTCATATTCAGCCGGATTTTCGTTCAGAGCGAGCACTCCGCCGCTGATCGAGTTGCGGGTGGTGTCGTTACCGCCGACGATCAACAAAACCAGGTTTCCCAGGAATTCCATCGGTGACATATTTCTGGTGGCTTTGCCGTGGGCCAGCATGGAGATCAGGTCGTCGCCGGGCGGGGCGTTTACCCGCTCATTCCATAAGCGGGTGAAATACTGCAGACATTCCTGCAAAACCACCCAGCGATGCTGGTAGTTGTCTATCACTCCGCGGCCAGGAATAGTAGTGGCAGCATCTGACCAGTAGGTGAGTTTGTGCCGGTCTTCGAACGGGAAATCAAACAAAGTGGCCAACATTTGTGTGGTCAGCTCTATCGAGACTTTTTCTACCCAGTTAAAGGGCTGGTCTTCAGGCAGCGAATCCAGAATGGTACAGACACGCTGGCGGATAAGGCCTTCCAGATTCTGCAGATTGGCCGGGGCAACCACACCCTGAACCACTTTGCGCTGTTCATCATGTCTGGGAGGGTCCATGGCAATAAACATCGGCAGCGTGAATTCATCGAAGGGATCAACGATGCCAATAGTGGGTTCGGAAGAGTACAGATGATGAGAGGTGTCGACGGTCATGATGTCTTTGTACTTCATCACTGACCAGTACGGACCGACCGCTGAGTCGCGGCAATAGTGCACCGGATCCTCTTTGCGCAGACGCTCAAGGAAAGGCAGAAACTCATTGGCCTGCCAGATGCCGGGGTGAGACAGGTCAATTTCCTCAAGTGGAATGGACCAGGGGTCGCGGCCCGTCATATTACTGCTTTTTCTGGTCTGCAGATCGGAGTCTGTCATGTGGGTTCCATCGGTGCGTCGTCAGTGCGTTAAAAAGTTAATTAATATTGAAATTGCGGCAGTCGCACTACCAGACCGTCTAATTCTTCTGTGACATTTATCTGACAGGAAAGTCTGGAGCCTGGCTCGCGGAACGGGCTCATGTCCAGCATCGGCTCCTCATACTCTCCCGGAGGTCCGACCTTTTCCAGCCAGGCCGGGTCGACAAAAACATGACAGGTGGCACAGGAGCAGGCGCCACCACAATCAGCATCAATGCCGGGTACGCCATTGCTGATAGCGGCGTTCATGACAGATAAGTCGGTCTGTGCTTCAACTTCGTGCTGGTTTCCATTGTGTTCTATAAAAGTAATAACGGGCATCTATGATCCTGGCGCTGCTTTAACAGCATAATTCAACAGCTGAGTTCGACATCTGAATAACAGGGCTAACGATACCAGCACTGCCCGGTGTTGTGTAGTGCGCTGATGTCGTGCCCTGCCCGTCCAGCCCTGAGGCACAGGGCGGTTGTGTCGTGTGCAGCTTCGCGTAGTATAAAGTCATCTGATTCGATTAATAAAAAAGGAAAATTATATGGCTTCATCCTTGTTCGACCTAACTGGAAAAGTTGCACTGGTTACCGGAGGCAATGGTGGTATCGGTCTGGGGTTTGCCCGCGCGCTGGTATCCGCAGGGGCGAGTGTCTGCATTTGGGGAAGAAATGCCGACAAGAATGCTGCGGCTAAAGCGGAACTGCAGGCCTTGTGCAGCGAGGATTCCAAAATAGAAGCGCTGCAATGCGATGTCGCCAGCGAACAGCAGGTGACCGACAGTTTTGCCCGGACCCTTGAGCTGATGGGGCGGGTGGATACCTGTATTGCCAATGCCGGAATTGGCTCAGGGTTCAGCCGCTTCCATGAAATGCCCACCGAGAGCTGGCGCAAGGTGATGGACACCAATCTTGACGGTCTGTTTTATACCTTGCGTGCTGCCGCTGCGCATATGGTTAAGCGTGCTGAACATGGCGACAAAGGCGGACGGCTGATCGGTGTGTCTTCACTGGGAGCGCTGTGTGGAATGCCGCGCGGAGAACATTATGCCGGCACCAAAGGCGCGGTTATCTCGATCATGCAGGGTCTTGCGGTGGAGTACGCGCGCTATGGAATTACTGCCAACAGCATCCTGCCGGGACATATTCATACTGATATGACCGATCAGAATTACCAGAATGAGAAGTTCGCCAGTGCCATTATGCCGCGCATTCCTCTGCGCCGCTGGGGCTCGCCGGATGATTTTGGAGGTATTGCAGTTTACCTGGCCAGTGCTGCCAGCAGTTACCATACCGGCGATAAACTGCTTATTGATGGGGGTTTCTTCATCAATTAGAACATCAGCCTGACTTAGAACATCGGCCTGGTCCCGAATTTCAGGGTCAGATATCTGGTTTCAGATTGTTGCTTTCAAATAGTTATTGAGGATGCAGTAATGACACATTTACCCGGTTTTGAAAATGTCCAGCAGGTGCTGGACGTCTTGCGGAACATTCACGAACAAATGGCAGAGCTGTATTGTCGCCTCAGGCATGGTGCCTCGGATGCGCGTGCGGTAATGTTGCTGGAGCTGCTGGAGAACAGGGAAAAAAAGGCGGTTGAATCACTGGGCGCGTACGAAGAGTTTGCGCCAAAGAATATTCTGACTACTTGGATTCAGGTTCCTTACTCCAAAGATCCTGATGAATTCCTCAATCGTCTGGAAGCAGAGGTGCCGCTGGATCTGAGTGTCAGTGAGATCTATCGGCTCGGTCTCAAAGCAGATGATTTTATCGGCGATCTGCTTGAACATCTTCAGGAGAATTCAGACATCGATAAGGTCAAGCAGGTATTTGAAAATCTGCGCGAGGGAGAGAGGCAGGAGAGTATCGCGCTCAGCAAAGCGGTTAATTCATTCCGGGAAATTTAGAGAGCACCTGAATCAACTCAGATCAGGAACTGATCGGTTTTATCGGGGTCAAAGCCTCACCACTGGATACGACAAGTTTGTGAGCGGATATGTCTGAAGGACTAGCAATGCAGCGGCTGGAGCCATTTTTTTCTGCAGATACTCCGGCCGCCGATAATTTCCCGTCTGTTGATCAAACTGACAGTCACAGTGTGTTATGGCCTGTGCTGCTCAGTGTGCTGGTTCATGGCGTGTTGCTGCTGCTTTTTTTGATGTTTGCAACGATGCCACGAACGCTGGAGGAACCCGCTCGGAAATCTGTTCAAATCAGAATAGTCCCCGGCATGGCTCCTGTGACAACAGCGCCGGCAACTGCGCAGGTAGAGATTGCTGAAGTTGCCAATCCTGCCTCAGCCAGCCAGGTGCTGGTTGAGCGGGCGGTGGAGCCCGTTGTTGACGAGTCAATTGCGGACACTTCCCTTGTTGAAATCCCGACGTCGAGCGAGTCAGTTGCTGCAGCAGATGACGAATCCACGCCAGCTACGGTGTCTGTCCCAATCATTGATGCCGATATCACGGTAGCTGAGCGCGATCCTGAAACCACTCCCCGACCGACTCTGCAATTGCCCTCCGCAACAGGGTTGCGGCAACTGGTAAAAGAAATCAGCGAAACTGAGCATGCGATGTCCCTGGCCGACTGCAACAGACTGCAGCAGAAAAATCCTCTGATCAGCTGCGGAGCCAGCGACGGTCCGGATCTGCCCCAGCCGGATCGCAACTTTGTCTATGATTATTTTAATCCTCGCAATGAGCCTCGGCGCAGCGCTGCCAGCGTTAATATCATTGCCGCTCAAACACCGGCTGTACACGAGCGGATGCGGTCAGCGGGGGTTAATGCTGCACTAAGCGATTTCCTGCTGTATAACCAGAACGTCAGTGATGAAGATTACCGGGGCACAGCACCGAGAGCCGAAAAAAGACTGACTGATGTTCTGAATATGAATGATCGTACCTATCAAATGATCAAAAAAACCATGGGTGAATAAGCAGGTTCGACCAAAGATAGTGGTAAAGACCTGGACGGATGGCTGGACTCCGGTTGGAATCAGAATTATTCTAAGGTTGCAGTAGTAAGAATTGACCTGAAAAAAATAACAATGAGAGTTAATAATCTGCAGTAATGGGAGAAGAAGTGGATGAAAAATAATAATAAGACGATTTACTGTTTGACTCTGGCCCTGGTAATGGCCGCGCTGAGCAGTGTCATGCTTGTGCAGGCTCAAACCCCTCCACCGCGGCTGTTAACGCTGAATCCGCCGACCGGGCTGCCGGTGATACCGATTATGGAAGGCTGGTACGGAAATGCTGATGGTTCAGTCACCATCTCTTTCGGTTATCTCAACAGAAACACTGAAGAAACTGTCGACATTCCAGTGGGACCGAATAATTTTCTGGAGCCCGCACAATTTAATGGTAATCAACCCACTCATTTTGAAATGGAGAGACATGTAGGCGCATTCACCGTTACTCTGCCGCCAGAGATGAGGGGTGAGAGTGTGTGGTGGACTATCAAAACCGGCAGCAACGGGGTGCTCAAAGTTCCTGGCCGCGCTGAGTCAGGGGCATACGAACTTGATAGAAATCCGCGTCCACAAGGCACCGTTGAACCGCTGGCATGGTTAGAAGAGGGCGGTCAAACGGGCGTTGGACCGGACGGACTCAGCGGCAGCCTTGCTGCTCCGGTTAAAGCAGGAACCCCGGTCACATTGACGGTACACACCAAGGATAACTCTGTCCGCGATGCTGCAGATCCCCGGTTCAAGGAGCCGCTGAGTCTGCGGGTAAACTGGTTTCATCATCAGGGGCCTGGGAAAGTTGAATTTACCCGCCATGAGGACCATCCTCTTCCAGTGCTAAGTGAAGAAGAGGCCAAACGTCAACGTGTGCCACCTGGTCCAGGCCTGGTGACATTGCCAACGCCGGAGGGAAGCGCAAAAGTTATCGCCACATTCTCCGAGCCCGGAGATTATGTGCTGAGAACCCGGATTGATAATTGGAATGCGCCGGACAGCTCTGCTGGTAATCAGTGCTGCTGGACAAATGTCTACCAGAGGGTGACAGTAGTGCCTTAAGTAACAGTGCCTTGAGCCGATGATTAATGTACTATCCGGTCACAATCTTTGTGACCAGACGATCAAAGTAGTTTAGAAGAAGTGTTTATAATAAAAAGTTGGACATTCAGACAAAGGCTGATTAGATTTTGTTGTTGTTCACCCAAAAATGACATGGTGAGGAGAAGAACATGAAGAAAGTGCAGTGTTGGAGTAAGAATCAACGCTTGCGGGAGACCGGGATCGGTCTTGCAGTCCTTGCAATAATGGGGTTTCACGCCCCGCTACAGGCTCAGTCCAATTCACTGCTGATAGATGATGCAGATGAAATAACCTATGCGAGTCACATCGCAAAAATAATCAATGAAAACTGCGTGGTCTGTCATCGTGAAGGTGGCATTGCGCCTATGCAGTTCACCACCTATGAGCAGGTCCGTCCGTGGGCACCGCTCATTCAGTATAAAGTGGCCAATAGAGAAATGCCCCCTTATGCCTACGATCATGGCATTGGTATTCAGGCTCTGCAGGGTGACTGGCGTCTGGCGCAGAAAGATATCGATAACGTTGTTGCCTGGGTTAACCAGGGCTCCCCGATGGGAGACTGGGATGAAGCGACAGCGGTCGCCGTCGATCTTCCGGACCCCGATCAGTGGACCTTTGCGTCAAAACTGGGTGAACCGGATATGATTCTGGCATCCACACCTATTGATATCCCTGCCAGCGGCAATGATCTCTGGCACCGACCCTATGTGTATACCGGCCTGGATACTGATCGGTGCATAGCGGCTGTCCAGGTGAAGCCTCGAGGCGCTGCGAAAACGGTCGTGCATCATGCGAACTCTGATTTGGAAATTCTAAAAGAAGATGGCAGCTACGAAGCTTTTGGTCAGTTGACTGAATATGCGATGGGTAAGTGGGGCGAGATCATGCCCGAAGGCGTGTGTCGAACGCTGCCGGCAGGCTCACGCGTTTCATGGGACATCCATATGTATCCGGGCGGTCTGGGAGCGACAGCGCCGGGCGCTGTCCTGGAGGACAATGTCGTTGAAGTGGGCATCTGGCTGCATCCTGAAGGCTACGAAAAAGTCGCTAAATACAAGCAGGATCTGCGTCTGTATCGGCTCAACCACGGTGATCTGATTATACCCCCTAATGGCACAACGATGACTCAGGGCTTCCATTCATTTGACCATCCGGTTCGTATCGACAGTTTCCAGCCTCACGGCCATCTGCGTATGCGCGCCGCCTCTCTGGAGATTTATTATCCTGAGAGCGGCCGCACTGATGCGATCAGTCAGATCTCCAACTGGAGTGCGACCTGGCATCACAGCCATTTGTTTGAGCCTGATGCCGCGCCACTGGTTCCAGCCGGTGCGGTGATGGTAATCAAACAGTGGTACGACAATACGGCGGACAACCCTAATAATCCTGATCCGGATCAGTGGGTAGTCGGTGGCAGTCGCACTGCAGATGAAATGTCACATGCGTGGATTGCGGTTACCCACCTGGATGACGAAGGCTATGAGAAACTCGTGGCTGACCGAAAAGAGCAGGAACAGCGATCACTGGTCGGTCAATAAGCGAAGTCGACCGATAGCATGTAATGCACGCAAGTTGCATACATGCTGATAAAAAAGGGACAGAGTAATTGCTCTGTCCCTTTTTTATGAGCTTGAATCTCACCCCCAACCTGATTCTATCAAAGCGGAAGTTCTTTCATCGATGGGACTGCAAACCAGGTGTTCCATCGGTTTCATAGTAAGTGAAGTAGCCGGTAAAGAGTTCATCTGCAGTGCTGAGACCAAAGCGAACTTCTTTGCCCGGATCCGGATTAGCAGGATTGGATATCGAATTATCAAATGCGCCGTTTACGTGCACCTTGCTGCCAGCAGGAATCTGCACCGCATTGCCAAGGATGTAATGTGGCTGCCAGCCATAGTTCCACGCGGGAATGCTCAGTAATTCTTCTACTTTCCCATCGGGTCTTTCCACTGAAAATTTCATTGCCTTGCCGCGATAACTCATGCGCGCACGCAGTCCTGTGATAGTGACCGCCTGCTCGAACAGGTATTCGGCATGCATCTTATGCTCAGCAGAATCTGGCGGCAGCACAAACTGTGTGGAGGACACGGTCTGCGTCAATAGTTCCTGCAGGCCTGGCTGTTCAGAGAAGTACAAACCCAGTTGGGTGTTATCGATGCTGGCAGAGCCGTTGCTCATATAGTGAAATTGCAACGATAAGCGGTGACCTTTGGGAATAAACACGGCGGTGCCTTCAGGATATTCCGTGACCGACTCTTTGCCAGGACTAAAGCCTTCGAGGAATCGCCGCTTCGCGGTTTCCTGGTCACGCTCAGCTCCCCAGAAATCCTCATCCGGTGCCGTAACATAGGCCATCAGATGATGCAGGACAGCCTCGTTGTCAGGCAGGTATTGAATAGCGCGAACCCATTTGTCTTCGGTGAAGGGTAAATCAATATCGACGTGGACATAATCGAGCAGTCCGGCTGCAGGTATGGAGTTTGACGTGCTGGCAATGAAATCAGGTTCACCCAGTAGCCACTCAGTCTGTCCCTCAGGATTATCAGCCTCGGCAAACAAAGCGAGCGGATCAATCTCACTGTTGCCTTTAGGTGCCCCTGCATCAATCCAGTGCACCACAGTCTGCAATTGTTGTGTCGAGAGCTGGCGGCCATTTGTTGCATGTCCAATCCACGGATCAATCTGGGTCGGCGGCATGCGTCTGGTCAACAGCACTTCTCGGATCATCGGTGACCATCCCAGGATCGCCAGGTAACTGTCGATCGGGAATGGACCGACGCCACCCTTACGGTGACACTCGGCACATTTTTCAACAATGATGGGCGCAACCTCGCAGGCATAGTCCGGCGCGCTGCTGCTGTGTAAGGTGTCGGCGGGATAAGATATTGCGCAGCCAGAGTTGGTCACGGCCACGGTGTCGCGGATATTGCGCGCAAGCAGTTCAGCCAGCGTCTGCTCCAGTTCGGCAACCGCAGGTCCTTTGTA
Organism: Pseudohongiellaceae bacterium; assembly: GCA_041689205.1. Classification (GTDB taxonomy): domain Bacteria; phylum Pseudomonadota; class Gammaproteobacteria; order Pseudomonadales; family Pseudohongiellaceae; genus JAVVEG01. The sequence goes on from JBDNGQ010000021.1 coordinate 16,529, forward strand.
AAGTACGGTCAGCCGTTGTGGGTTCAGCACACGAACATCACCGGCATACTGGATACCAAGAGTCTCAGACACCAGTTGTCCGGTGTCCTCAAGAATGGGCAGATTGATTTGCAGATTCTGCAACTGAGCACGGCTCGAGCCCTGGGAGTCGATCAGCAGAAACTCAATACCATCAGCGCGGAATCTGTTGCTCAGGGTTTCATAAGCGCTAAGTGCCTGGGGCATTGCTGCGCAATCAGCGGCATAGGACATTATTACCAGTGCTTTCTTATGCTGATAGCGACTAAATTGATGAAATTTACCGCTGCTGTCCAGTAATGCAAAATCACCTGTCCGGTCCAGTGCTGCCAGCGCCAGAGCTGAAACCATACTCAGCGCCGCACCTAAAAACAACCGTGCGCTACTCCCAATGAATCTCTTCATACTGAATTAATAATCTCCACAGGCAGGAATTAAAAGCGGGTTCCCATTATTAAAAGCTGGTTCCCATGGGATAGCGACTGACATGCGGGCTGTCCACGGAGTCTCTGGAACGATTTCGTTCCGAATACTGCATGCCGCCAAAAGCAGGTCCCCCCTGGTTATAAATGCCACCACGCAATACAAAAGTCAGGTAGTCAATTTCACTGTCGAGATGATTTTCTTTATCAGTAAATTGCACAAGCATCGCATCAATAGTTGCGTTTCTGTCTGCTACATCGGGATGCGCGAGAATGTCGCCGAGCACAATTTTCAATGCCGATAGATTGTCGATAATAATGGCGGCCTGCGCGTGTGCACTGTAAACATTCGGAGAAATAACCGGCATGGTGGGGATATCCGAGGGCAGTGAGACCAGGCTGCCATGCAGGCGGGCAATCTTTTCGATATACAGTGCCATCACCTGCTCGGTACCCGTTGCCACCATCGCGTCGTCAAAGGCACTCATGATCAGAACTTCCAGGGTCGCCAGTTGCAGCCATTGTGAGGCCCAGGTCAAACCGCTCAACTGGGGAAAACCGACCCGAAAGGCATAGGCGTGCGGGTGGCTGGATAACAGGCTGGAAGACTTTGGCTGGGCCGGCACTGAATGTTCATCATCAGCAAGATAATCGGCAACTGCGATATCGACCGCAGCCTGCTTGTCAAGAATAGAGCCATCCAGATGAATCTCAATCAAGCGGCTCTGGAACCGACGTCCATGCTGTAACACGGCCACCGCCTTTGATGGCAGTGCCCCGCTCAGTGCAATCGCCTGATCGGCTTCGGTACGCGGGAAATCTTCTCGCAGCATAGCCAGCAAACCCGGTGTGGCACGGCTTTCAACTACCCGATATGGTCCGAGCATGGCAAGATGATCACCGGCGGTATGGTAGTGTGAGCCCTTTGCGGCAGCCAGTTCGATCAGCGATTCCCGCAACAGGTTTTTACCGATATCGGCCAGCGGGGAGCTGTTGGTCAGCACTATTTCTTCGAGAATAGCGGCATGCACTACTTCAGCAGCGTTAATGGCACTGGCGAGATCCGGAAACCTGAAGGCCAGCAGTGTATCTGCAGTCTGAGCATGGGCACCCGCAATCAACAGGCCGGACAGAGCAATTCCATGCAGTATTTTCTGCAGCGACTTATTTATCATTATTAACTCCGCAGCAAGCTGAACCAAAGACCCTTATTAACTGAAGCAAAGACCTTTAACAAGGTTGTGAGAAACAAGAATAAAAGCTATCCATGTGGATGTCCATCTTGAAGCTTATGTTTGCTTGTCAGTAGAGGTTCATCACGATAAAGTCTGGGCACGATTCACTTTCTGATACAGATCAAACTTCACTGAGGTAAGTTATGTCCCGGATTTTAGCGATAGCTGCAGCGCTCAGCATAATACTGATTGGCTGTTCTGAAAATTCTGTTCGTGAACCGGATACACAGGCTTCGATAAATGGCGCCAATCCACAGGCAGAAAGCAGCGCCTATCAGCTGGTCGAAACGGTCAGTGCAGATGGCGACACTCTGCTTATCCCTTACCAGAGGTATGTCTATCCCAACGGGCTTACCGTTCTTGTGCACGAAGACAGCTCCGATCCGCTGGTGCATGTCAACGTCACCTACCACGTTGGCTCTGCCAGAGAAGAAGCGCAGCGCTCCGGGTTTGCCCATTTTTTTGAGCACATGATGTTCCAGGGTTCTGCCCATGTTGGCGACGAGGAGCATTTTCGGATCGTTACCGAGTCTGGCGGGACGCTCAATGGTTCTACCAATGCAGACCGCACTAATTACTTCCAGACTGTGCCGAGCAACCAGCTCGAAACCGCCTTATGGCTGGAAGCTGATCGCATGGGTTTTTTGCTGGAGGCGGTAACCCAGGAGAAATTTGAAATTCAGCGCGCCACCGTAAAGAATGAGCGTGGCCAGAATTACGACAATCGGCCTTATGGTCTGGTTAATGAACGCACTATTGCCTCCCTGTATCCTGCAGGTCATCCCTATTCCTGGCCGGTGATTGGCTATCCGCAGGATCTGGATGCTGCGACCCTGGATGAGTTGAAGAATTTTTTCCTGCGCTGGTACGGACCCAATAACGCCACATTAGTCATTGCGGGCAATATTGATTCAGATGCTGCACTGGAACTTATCAACAAGTATTTTGGCGGCATCCCGGCAGGACCCGCAGTCGAAAGAGCGGTGCCTGAGCAGATCTCTCTTGATCAGGATCGTTATATCTCTTACGTGGACCGCAATATCCGATTTCCCCGGCTGGTGATGACCTTTCCAACGGTGCCTTATTCACATCCGGACCGCACTGCGCTTGCTGCACTGGCCAGCATCATTGGAGGAGGTAAGAACTCGCTCCTGTACCAGCGCTTTGTGCTCAGTAATAAGGCGATCAGTGCCAGTGCGTTCAGCAGTTCACTGGAGCTTGGTGGCACCTTCCGGATCGATGTCCAGCCCTACCCTGCTGGTGTATTGGCCGATTTTGAAACCGAAGTGCGCGCTATGCTGACCAGTTTTGATGGCGATTCAATTAGCGATGAAGATTTGCAGATGTTCAAGGGGCAGAGTGAAGCCGCACTGGTCAATGGCTTGCAAAGCGTGCAGGGCAAGGCATCACGACTGGCTATGTACGATTATCTGCTTGACCAGCCCAACTATTTACCGGCAGAGCTGGCCGCCATTCGAAGTCTGAGCGAAGCCGATATCCTCAGGGTATTTGAGCAGTATATTGCCGCTAAACCTGCCGTCCTGCTCAGTGTATTGACACCGCAAAACCCGGATGCACAGGCGCGCCCGGATAACTTTACACCGAGTGTGGCGATGACCATGGTGGACTCCTCTGTGCCTGAATTGGAGCCGCGTCCGGTCGTGGATAATTTTGATCGTTCCAGGCAACCTGGCGCCGGCGATACCCCACTGGTGACGGTGCCGCCATTCTGGCGACAGCAACTGAGCAATGGTGCTGAAATAATCGGTACAGTAAGCACTGAGCTGCCTGCGCTTACTTTGCGTCTTGAGTTTGCTGGTGGCCATCTGCTGAATCAGCCTGACAGCTACGGTCTTGCCAGTCTGACTGCCGCAATGATGAATGAAGGGACTCAGCGCTTGAGTGCCGAGCAGTTTGAAGCGGAACTGCAGAAGCTTGGCAGCAGTATTAACGTCAGTGCCGGGCGTGAGAGCATGCTGATCACTCTTAGCTCACTGCGTCACAATCTTGATGCGACCCTGGCGCTGCTCGAACAACGTCTGTTTGAATCAGATCTGAATGAAGACAATCTGCAACGTCTGCGCCAGCAACAGATTGAGTCGCTGCAGGCAGCTATGCAGCAACCCAGCAGTATCGCCAATGATGTCTACAATAAACTGCTGTACGGTGACGGCCACAGTTTTTCCGTGCCGGTGAGCGGCGTGGTGGAAACAGTACAGAGCATCAGCCTTGATGATGTGCGAACCTTCAGTCGCGACAGTCTGACTGCCAGTGCATTAAAAATCGTCACGGTTGGAGATATCGAAGAACAGAGCCTGATTGCCGGGCTGGACTTTTTAAACCGTCTGCCTGCTGGGGCATTGCCAGCACGCGAACAGCCTGAAGTGCCGCAAATATTGTCTACTGTGCTGTATCTGGTGGATAAGCCTGGCGCTGCTCAATCTGAAATTCGAATCGGTTACATCAATGATCAGCCTTATGATGCGACCGGTGATTTTTTCAAAACCGGTCTGATGAACTATGTTCTTGGCGGCAGTTTTAACAGCCGGATAAATCTTAATCTGCGCGAAGATAAAGGCTACACCTATGGCGCCAGAAGCAACTTTTCCAGCACCCGTATACCGGGCCCATTTACTGCTTCAGCAAGTGTGCGAACCGACACCAGTGCTGATTCAGTACGTCAGTTCATGAACGAAATTGTCGCTTTTCGCGATGCCGGTATCACTGCCCCGGAACTTGAATTCATGCGCTCTTCTGTGGCTCAACGCGATGCACTGAGCTACGAAACACTGGGTCAAAAAGCCGGATTCCTCGGCCGGATTATTGAATATGATCTGGCAGCAGATTTCGTTACTCAACAGAACGATATCATCGATACCATCACGCAAGCGCAGATCAACACGCTGGCGCAGGAGCAATTGCCATTGGAGCGTATGCTGATACTGGTGGTGGGTGATAAGGCGGTGATTGGCGAATCGCTGCAGGAGCTCGGCTACCCAATGGTAGAGCTGGATACTCGGGCGCATCCGCTGGAGGAGTAAGCCATTTTTTAGCACCTGGCGCTGTCGGCATCAGCGCAGATATGAAGCCCCATTGGCATCAAAGATGGCGCCGGTTAAGTATTGGGTATTATCGCCGGCCAGAAACGCGACCAGATTGGCAATTTCTTCCGGTTTGCCAACCCGACCCAGCGGAATGCCGGCGCGGATTTCAGCGGCGTTGGCACCGTTAATTCTGGGCGAGGCCATTGGTGTTTCTATCCAGCCGGGTGCTATCGCAAACACGGAAATACCGTGTGGTGCCAGCGCAACCGCCAGGGACTGACTGGCAGAGTTCAGCCCTGCCTTGGCGGCCCCATACGCAGGGGCGGTGGGCTCTCCTCGAAATGCCCCGCGTGAAGTGATATTGATAATAGTGCCACTGCCTTGCTTGATCATCTGTTGGGCCGCCAGAAAGGCCAGATTCACCGGGGCATGCAGATTAACGCGCATACTGCGCTCCCAGCCCGCGGTCCACGCGTCAAAATCAGGCGAGAAAACATCCTGATTGCTGAACATCCCGGCGGCGTTTACCAGCACATCAACTCTTCCATAAACCTGCATGACTCTGGATAGCAAGACAGCGGCTTCGGCAGGTTCAGACAGGTCAGCCTGGAAGCATTGATGAGGCGCTCCTTCAGCAAGACCGGCAGCCAGTTCCGTTATCAGATTATCCGCTTCCTGAGCCTTGCTGCGGTAGTTTGCGGCAATAGTAAAGCCGGCTGCGGCCAGACTTGATGCACACGCTCTTCCGATACCAGTGGCAGCTCCCGTTACCAGAGCCACTTTGTTATTAAACATCGTTCATTCTCCCTAAAAATTTTATCAACGGGGTGATCATACCGGTTGCGGGTGTGCTAATGTGCGCCGGTTAGCTTTATCAATCAATTGGAGTGCTTAAAGTGAGTAAAGAGCAGAAGAGTAATAAGGAAACGAAGAAGAAAGCGGCGTTGAACCCTAAAGAGAAGAAGGCGGCAAAGCAGGTTAAGAAGTCATCTAAAAGCTGATTTTTGAACTGGCTCACGCATCCCTTGTTAATTGGACTCTGGGTTTGAACCAGGGTTTGAACCAGGGTTTGAACCGGGGGTTTGCATCCGAGCGTAGATGCGCTCAACAAGATCCAGATCGTACAGCTGATTTCCCTCTGTACTGATGGCGGCAGCCGCTGCGGCAACTCCGTAGCGGAATGCCTTCTTTACTGAGCTGCCACGACACAGCCTGGCAAGCATTACCGACACAAAACTGTCCCCCGCGCCGACATGACTGACCACTTCAACCGGTGGCGGGGCAGCGTGCAGATTTTCGCCTTCGCGAGTTGCCAGCAGGGCTCCTCCAGGCCCCAGGGTAAGCACCATGATGTCGGCATAGCCCTTCGCTGCCATTGCCGCCAAGGCGTCCAGACGACTCGGATAATCATCACTGCCGCTGTAGCCGAGCGCAGAGAAATCTTCCCGATTCAGTTTCACCAGATAAACCCCAGTCTCCAGAGCCAGTTGCAAGGGTTTTCCTGAGACATCCAGCACCAGCCTGATGCCCCGTTCTTTGGCAAGGGCAGCAATGCGGGCGAAAAAATCAACGGGTACACCCGTTGGCAGACTGCCACTGATGACCAGGTATTCAGGGGCCGGCTCAATGGCGCTGATGCTGCTCAGGCATTGCTGCCATTCTGACTCCTGTAATTTAGCGCCCGGAAACACCAGATGAAACTGCCGACCTGATTCTGTTTCAGCGAGGCCCATATTTTGAGTGGTTTCATGGGCGATAGGAATTCGTTGGAAGGGCAGGGAATCGCGTTTCAGCAATTGCGTCAACAGTTCTCCAGTGAAGCCTCCAGCCGGGAACACCGCCATCACATCAAGGCCCATGCGCCGGAGGTTACGGGCCACATTAATGCCACCACCGCCCGGTTCGCGGCTGGAGATCTGGCAACGGCTTTTGCTGTCGACATTGAGCCGCTCAGTGGAAGCAAAGATATCCACTGCGGGACTCATGGTGAGTGTCACTATGGTGCTGATGGCGTCAACTCCGAAAATGGCGGGCGTCTTTGTTTGCTGTTACTGGCGCGAAAAGCTTTCTGAAAATTCATAGCGCTGGGCATTGTTGGCGATCAGATCCTGCAGCAAAGCGATGACCAGAGCCGTCCCCGCTTCAACCGCAGAATTATGCTGCCCAATCTGTTCTCGTAAGGCTTTGCCGGTGCTGTGACAGATCAACGGTGGGCGGTGCACGGGCTGATTAGCGTTAAACAGGTTATGGCGAACTTCATAGAGTTCCGTAAAGCAATCGGCCGCCTCCGGGATATTGCCGAATATCATCCGGGTGCGGCTGCGGATTCGTTCCAGAGAATTTGCATGGCGGCTGTCGAGCAGCACTTCCAGTTGATACATCACCAGCAGCACTGTGCGGGCGCTGTACTCATGACGCTGCTCAGCGACCTTGAGCAGGGTGAACAGCACCTTGTTAATATCTCGTATCGCAGTGTCCACTGTGCTGGTTTCACAGTTTTCCAGCCAGGCCCAGACAGTATCAAAGGCGGGAGCACCGAGTTTAGGCCAGTCATTGTAGACTGCGGTTCTGCGCGCGCCGTACAGAATCCTTGAATCGAAATTCTGCGCCTCAAAGCGATGTGCGCCAGTGCCGGTAAAATGGGCATTCAATATCTGCATCGAACCTGGCATGACGATATTGGCAGCCAGTATCAGCTGCTGCAAAAATACCGTTGCGACCTGATAACTTTCAACTTCTTCCAACGCGTGATTATTGCTGGAAACGGTAATGCTCACGACTGCATCAACCGCTTTGTCTGCATCACCAACATGGGCTTTTTGATGGGCGCTGAAGGTGTTGGATTGGTCTCTGGCAGTGTCCATTATCTTTAGCAGTGGGCCGGCATCAAGACTGATCTGGTAAGGCCTGGCTTTGCCATTGATGGCGCTTAATGCAGTGAAGGAGCGTTGATCAAAAAAGCTGCCAATGTGCTGCCACAGTGCAATTATTTTCCCGGTGTCGTTGTCGTTGGCATGGGGGATAGCATTGCCGATGTGTAGATTGATGGTCGCCGAAGACGTCATGTGTTACTCCTTGTTCCCTGGGAAGCTTTAAGCGCACTTTCGCAGGCCAGTGACGGCCTGTCAATTCTCCAATAGCTGGCGACGATCCAGCATTTCACAGGCACGCCAGTAGGTCTCTTCAAGTGTGCGCCGGTCCTCTGCTTCCTGCACAGATTTGCGTGCTCCCCGGACCAGCATATCGGCATGGCGCCGCAGCGCCATACAATCCTCAGCACGCGTAGCAACCTCGGCCACCACAACTAAAGTTTCCAGCGCGCGCAAGGTGACCGGGATACTGTTCTGGCTGAACTGACGGATAGGGTTAAAGGCAGCATCGAGCACCAGCTTAAAGGTAACGGAGGGCACAAACACCCTCAGTACTCCCTGGTCATCGTATAAGCAAGGGGAGGGGATGTCACATTTAAGCAGACGACAAAATGCAGAACCCAGATGATCGATTGCGTTAATCGCTGTGAAGGGATCGTTAATGCCTGGCGAGAGCGCCCGCACGGCAACTTCCACCAGTTGATTGACGACGAAGAGAATATCCTGTCCTGGTGTCCGTTGAACATCAGTGGTACACAGGAAGTTTATATGCGCTGTGAGCTTCTTGTCGATCAGCTTTCCAGGCGCCACCATTACCAATGGCATGCCTTTGATAATGTAATCGCCGGGACGGTGTTCCAGCCTGATAATGAGACCTTTGGCTTTGGCCACATCGATTAAGGCCTCGGTATCGACAGTCTGCAGATAACCGTCACTGGCAGCAGCAACCGGCGCCGCCTCGTCTTGAAAACTGGACGGCAGACCCTGATCAGACTTGTTGCCAGCAGCGGATTGCTTTGTCTGAGCAGAACCTGACTCTGATTCGGATTGCTCAGGAAAAAGATGGTTGATGCGTCTATTTAAATCAGCGCCGATTTTCGCCAGAATCTCACTGGCCTGGATTGACACTGAGATGTGATGAATGAAGTAAATCAACACGATAATGTTCGCAATGGCCAGCCCCACCCCCAGCGCCACCGACAGTTCCGGAATAAATAAGCCGTCTGTTGTATCAGTGGACCGAATGGCACGGATTATCAACAGGCAATAAATATAAGTAGAAACGAAACTGCCAAGTGAGAACTGCGTCCGGCTGTCGCGCATATAGCTGCTGATCAGCTGGGACCCGAATTGCGATGAGGCAAGTGACAGAGCCACCAGCATCATTGAAAATACGACACTGGCGGTAGTGATCATTGAGCTGGCTATGGTTTCCATAAGCGCGGTGGCAGCGCCAGCTTCGCTTTGGAAGGACCAGTACCACCCGCTTAAGGCTCCAGTGACAATGTTTCCGTCCACAGCAAGCATGGTGAAAGCCAGTGCAACAGCAGCGATGATCATCAGCAGGGGAATAAACCAGAAGCTGGCATGAAGGCGATTCCAATACTTAAAAATCTGTGCTTTCAAGGCGGACCACCTCATCCCTTAGAATGTGTACTGCGACGCAGTCAGCTTACACCTTCATCCGTGGCTGATCCGTTTGCTCCCGTACCAAAGTATTCAGCACACTCACTGCCCAGCCGGACGCTCTCTTAGAAAGCTCAGTCCTGCATACCAGCTGCGCACGCTGGCTCCGCTGTCATCAGCATCGGTCATCACTGCAATCCCGTCCAACGAGTCAATATTCTCGCCAAATGCCTCGCGCCAGTCAGCGCGGATATCGCGGGTGTGAGTTATCCACTCACCCGCTTGATTATCACCACTGTTGAGCGCCCACATCTGCGCATTTTTGCCAGCATAGGCATTGTCCCAGCGCTGATTAGCGGGGCTGCTGCTGGACCAGACATAATTAATGGTTTTGGTGCGCCAGAATGCCAGACCTCCCCGGCGCACCACATAAATGCGCGCGGGGTAATCATCACCTGGTTTGCTCTGTTCGTTAATAGCGGGACCAAAGGTATTTTCTATGCGCCAGCTCCATTGCAGAAAGGGTGTCTGTTGCAGATCAATACGCGTCTCCCGATACAGGGCACTGGCGGTGCCTGAGGCTTCAGCCTGCAGCACCTCTTTGCCATCAAGCGTCACGATGCTGTACGTGGTATTGCCTGCAAAAGAGCGCTCTGCCCAATCGTTCAGCGCAGTACTGAAATCTGTCATCAGCCGTGTGTCGGTGGCCAGGCTGAGCAGAGGGAATAGTGCAAGCATCAACAGCAAAGCTGCGGTAATTTGGATTTTGCGGGGGGAATTATTGTTCATCAGGCTGGTTCACAGAATTTATATAGCGCAATCATAGCTGAGGCTGCTGTCCATTTCTTTGCCCTTGCCTGAAAAAAGTCAGGGAAAAAATAGACAACAGCCAAATGTTTCAATCAATCGGAATTTTTCCGGCAGCCCGTTACCAGGCCACCGATCACGATTGCGCCAAGGTCAGCCAACTCATTGCGGGAAAACGATTTCTACGCGACGATTCATTTGACGGCCGGTTGCCGTTTCATTGCTGGCAACCGGGTTTTCCGGTCCGAATGCCCTGGTGGTCAATCGGTCTGCATTCACGCCAAACTCGAGCAGGCGTGAACGTACCGCGTCTGCACGGCTCTGCGACAGGGAATAGTTATAGCTGCTGGCACCAACGCTGTCTGTGTAGCCTTCTATCGAAGCGGTCTGCTCGGGGTTTGATTTCATGAACGCAGCAAGTTTCTCAAGGTTATTGGCAACGCCGGGCACAATCTGTGAAGCCCCGGTAGCAAACAGCACATCACCCAGGGTGACGACCATGCCGCGTGGAGAAGGCCGTGCATTTAACTCGCTGAGTTGAGCTTCCAGGCTGCTGGCACGCGCAGCACTGGCATCTGAACGACGCGCAGCTTCGGCGGCAGCCGCATTAGCGGAAAGAGCCTGTTGTTGCGAGCGATCAGCCTCTGCACGGGCAGCGGCAGCAGCGGCATCACTGGCGCTGGTACGACGATCAGCATCAGAGGCTGCGATATTTGCGTTGGCCGCCTGCTGCTGCGAACGATCGGCGGCTGCTCTGGCCGCTGCAGTCTCGGCATCACTGCGTGCGGTGTCCTGGCGCGATTCAGCCAATGCCTGCTGAGTGCGTGCCGTCTGAGCCTGCGCGGAAGCACGTTGTGCATCACTGCGTGCGGCATCCTGTTGGGCTTGAGCTGCCTGTCTTTGCGCAGCTGTGGCCTGATCACTACGCGCCTGCAACAGCATTCGGTCACGTTCTGCCGCAGCACTGGTGATCGCAGCCTGGGATGCGCGCCCTGCAGCAGTCTGCTTTGCAATAGCACTGCGCTGAATACTCAGGTAGGCCAGATGATCAACATTGATCCGGTCATCTCTGTCCGTCCAGGCGGCTTCGGCTCTGCGCAGCGCTTCGGCGGCGACCCTCAATTCATCGGTTGCCAGCGTGACTACTTCGTTGCTGGTTTCAATCATTCGGAAATCAGTGCGAGCCTGTTCCAGAGTGGTGTTACGGTCCGGCGTTGAGCTGCAGGCCGCAAACACGGCCAGCACAGCGGCAAGTATTATTATGCGTGTGTTCATTATCAGATTCCTGTTCAAGAGTAAATTGGGTTCAGCGATTGAGTTCATTACGCAGGATGCGGGCAGCTTCCTGAGTTTCCCGTGCCGCCACGCCAGCTCTTACTGCCTGGGCGTGCAATTCGGCAAGCTGAGCGTCCAGGATGGTTTGTTCGGCCAACTGTTCGGCTCGCTCATAGTCCCTGCGATCCACGGCTTCGCGGGCGCTGGCAAGTTTTCCAATCGCGGTCTGCAGCTCTGCAGGGGCGCTTTCGCGGGTGCTGGCGGTATTAGCGCGCTCTACAGCAGCTGCGGCAACCGCAAGTTTCTCAACGGGAATCGGCGCACTGGCGCAACTCACCATTACCAGCGCCGACAGCGCCAGGATTGATTTAAGCAGGGTGGAACGGTGGCGGAGAAGATAACTTTTCATAAAAATCCTTGAAAGTGATTGGATACGTGGAGGCGGGGTATCAGAGGAACGTTTCGTCACGCGCAGCGCTACGATCACAGTAGTTTGGGCGCGATGGAGAATTGCGTCTGTATGCCAGCGCACTGAATAGTTTGGATCGAACTCCGGATCCGTTCAAAAACAACCGGATCACCCCAATAAACCGGCCAGTCAACGCTGCAGGCCGGACGGAAGATGGTATTCAGAATTCAGCTCTATTATGCTCATGGTTTCTAAATCTTGAATGACAGGCAATCGTTGATGAAAGGGGGACGCTGGTGGACAAAACAATAAATCCTGAACACATAGCAGGAAACGGGTTGATTCATCGCAGACATCTGCTGGGTCTGGGTTTGGCGGGAATCGGCACAATCGCAGCGGGTTCGGTAATAGCGGCTGATACTGGCATGCTGAGTATTCCAGCCTGGTCTAAAACGCCGGGTAATGGCCCTTCGGACTATGGCTCACCATCGGCCTATGCAGCTGATGTAAAACGCCTGGCGGGTGGCCCCAGCGCAACCGCGCCAGGTTCTGGCGTGTCGCGCACACCCTTGCATCTGCTGCGTGGCACTATTACTCCCAACAGTCTTCATTTTGAGCGCCATCACAGTGGTATTCCCGCCATTGATCCGGCTCAGCATCGCTTTGTCATTCATGGTCTGGTCCGCCAACCGCTGAGTTTTTCTTATGAAGACCTGCTGGCCTATCCCATGGTCAGCCAGATTTATTTTCTTGAATGTTCAGGTAACAGTGGTGCTAATACGGGTGCCACAGCCAGTGATACCAATGCTGCTGCAATCCATGGGCTGCTCTCCTGCGCGGAATGGACCGGGGTGCGCCTGTCGACACTGCTGGAACAGGCCGGTGTCACTGCCGCCGCAAGATGGATAACCGCTACCGGCGCTGATGCTGCCAGTATGGGCCGCTCAATTCCGCTGTCCAAGGCACTTGACGACATAATTATTGCGCTCTACCAGAATGGTGAACCTATCCGCCCGGAACAGGGCTATCCGATGCGTCTGTTCGTGCCTGGCTGGGAAGGCAATGTCAGCGTGAAATGGCTTACCCAGATAAAAGTCGCTGAGGGCCCTGGGCATTTCCGCGATGAAACCTCGAAGTACACAGATTTACTGCCGGATGGTAAAAGTCTGCAGTTCACTTACCCGATGGGTGCTAAATCAGTGATCACCTCACCGTCCGGACAGATGCAGTTGCTGCGTCAGGGGATTCATGAAATTACCGGCGTCGCCTGGTCGGGTCACGGTTCGATTCGACGGGTGGAAGTATCAGCTGATGGTGGCAGCAGTTGGGCGGATGCGCATATCGAAGCCGGTCAGCAGCATCTGGCGCTGGCGCGCTTCCGGCTGCCCTGGCAGTGGAGCGGGGCGCCGGCAATTCTGCAAAGCCGTGCCACTGACAGCAGTAACAATGTGCAGCCGGCCCGAAATATCTGGATGGCAGGCTACAGTCCGGCTAACCGCTATCATTACAACGGTATTCAGAGCTGGTCAGTGTCGACCCAGGGAGAAGTTAAAAATGTGTATGCGTAAGCGCTCGTTTTTGGTACTGATTGCTGCCAGTCTGACTGCAGCAACATTGGCCGCTGGCAGCAACGCTGCAGAGCCGCCTGCCAATCCGGTAGCGCTCGGCAGTCCGCTCACTGAAGCTCAATTACGCGACTGGGATCTGATTGTCGGGCCTGATGGTAAAAATCTGCCGGAGGGCAGCGGCACTGCCGCACAGGGGCAGGCTGTTTACCAGCAAAAGTGTGCGGCCTGTCACGGTGCGTCCGGAGAGGGTGCTGCCGGCTCCCCCGCGCTGACCGGAGGTTCGGTCTCAGCAACGCCGCCACTGCTGACAGTGGGCAGTTACTGGCCGCATGCCAGTACCTTGTTTGATTATGTCCGCCGGGCCATGCCGCCGACTGCACCCAAGTCACTGACAAACACGGAGGTGTATCAGTTGACCGCCTATGTATTGCATCTGCATGGCATCCTTGCTGCGGATTTTGTGCTCGATAAGAACAGCCTGCCTGCTGTGCAGATGCCTAACCGGGAGGGTTTTATCGACGTTTCAGCAAACGTTTCGGCAAATTAAGTTCAGGGGTAAACCCCGCGACCATTCTCAATGCGCAGCGCTACACCAAGCGCTGCGCTCAAACCCTGCAGGCGCTGCAGAATTTCTGCAGCCTGCGCTGTGGAGGCCAGTCGTGGTCTGCCCCGGCTTGGCCAATGATGTTCAGGATCATCGCCCACTTCATTCATAGCCACAGGCACAATCTCCATGGCTTTGAACATGCCGTCCTCATAATCCATATGCACAATTGCGCTTTCCCATACTTCAGGAACGTAATAGCCCACCTCAGTATGTGAATGAAACACCAGACTGCCAAGCCCGTGCAGCACAGCCTTGCCGCGATACATTTCAATTCCGTGCAGCAAAGGTGCCCCATGACTCACAAAGATGTCAGCACCGGCGTCGATACACTTGTGTGCAAATTCTCTGGCCCAGGGTTTGGTTACTGCCATATCTTCGCCCCATTCATGATTATGCAGATACGCAATAACAAATCCGCTGGCCACTTTAGCATCAGCAATAGCCTGCAGGTTGCGCGACAGGTCATCCTGATTGGGCTTTAAATCAGTCCCGAGACGCACTTCATTAATGCCGGGTCGGCTTGCCGTAGCGGCGCCTCCATCTCTTATTCTTCCCATTGCCATAGATACCAGCCCGGCTCTGAACGGCGATTCAAGAATGCCGGCAGCACTTGCCTGACTCACATTGTTGCCGCTGCCCGCATGTGCAAAACCAGCGTCAGCAACGGCCTTGCGGGTAGCGGTAATGCCTTCGGTACTGAGATCAAAAGCATGGTTGTTGCTGAGGGCGAGCAGATTAAAACCCATCTGTTGCAGACAGGTCAGTGTCTGCGCAGAGCCGACGTGAAAAAATTCAGTATCACGGGTTGGCAGGCCTGACTCGGCTGTTTGAATGGGCACTTCCAGATTAGTGAAGATCACATCGCCGTGCTGCAATTCGGAAATCACCTCAGCCAGCCCAGTATAGGGAGCATCGCAGATCGGATATTTCATCAAGGCCTGGCCGGTGAGCGTAACCCGCATTGTCGCACCCGCACTGTGAGCCAGTGAGGGTAATGCCAGCAGCGGTGATAAAGCCAGCAGGCGTAACATCAAACGTCTATCAATGGGCATATTCATCACATCATCTCCAGGCGCGTTTCCGGTGGCTCAACAAAAAGTTTGATATAAGAAGGGTGCTCCCGATCGCAGTAAATCCGATTGTTCGCTTTAGCGAATTCGTCGCAGTTGCCCTCAGGTGTATCGCAATTGGGGTTTACATCAAAATGGGGGAAATTGCTGCTGGAGATATCGATTCGTAATTGATGCCCTTTGCGAAACAGATTGCTGGTGGCAAAGGGTTCAATAACAATCTCTACTATTTCACCAGGTTCAAGCATGACCTCTTTGTCCCAGCCTTTACGATAACGGACGCGAAATATTCCATCAGTAATATTCATTGCAAATCCCTGTGGATAATCTGTGCTGGGTGGATAAAGATCAATCAGCTTAACGGTAAAGTCAGTGTCCGGCCGATCAGATGATATCCACAGATGCGCTTCAACAGCGCCGGTGATTATCGTGTCTTCGCTTAGTGGCTCAGTCTGGAACACCAGCACGTCTGCTCTATCGCTCAGTGGTCGCGATCCAGGAGAGGCGTCAAAGCCAAATTTGCCCGGCAGGCTGCGTTGATCGAAGGCGCCTCCTCTCATCACCGGTTCACCGGAGGTCAGTGCGCCGCCAACAGTCGGCACCGGATCAGACGGATCAAAACAATATTGCAGGTATGCCTGATCATCCTGCGGCGGTTCGGTGCTCAGTGCGCCCTGTTCGTGCAGATAATAGCGGGCTTCAGAAACCTGCTGCGGAGGCCAGCAGGGGCTGTGTCGCCACTGACCGTCATGTTGCAGACGTCCGGCTGAGTTGCGCAGTCCCGAGCCGCCGCCCATTTGAAAATAGTGCACCTGACGCTCGCCTTTTTTCTCCGGAACATTGTCAGGTTTAAGCCAGCGCTCGAACCAGGCCAGTCTAAAACTGGCATAATCCTCAGCAATATTACCGTCCAGTGTCGCATCAACTCCAAAATCGACGTCTCCTGACCAGGTGCACGAGCGATTACCATGGGTCCAGGGGCCCATGATCAGCGACATCGCAGACTTTTTACGGCGGGCAAGTTCGGTGAAATTGGTCAGGCAGGTAAGCACATAGGGGTCATACCAGCTGCCTGTAATACTTATCGGAACGTCTGGAAATTGATCATAAAAACCTTCGGCATACAGCCCCGGTCGCTTCCAGTAGTCATCAAACTCCCCATGTTGCCAGAGTTCAAACAGATAGCTTTCATAGTCCGGGGCATGTCTTAGCGGGGAATGACCCGGCCGCCATGGCATATTATGAAACCATTGTTCAATGTCTTCACTGCGCAAGGCCTGCAGACGTGTCGGATCGCTGGCAATTCCCGGGCTGAGCAGAGCATGCCGGTACGCCCAGGTGGCCTGCTTCAATTCGAAAGCCCCGCCGCGCCGGATACCACCATGGAATGCACTGGAAAACCCCCCTGAATCCATAAACATGCAGGCCAGACCTGGCGGGTTAAGACACGACAGTGCGCATTGGGTATGAGCCCCGTAGGACAGCCCCATGGTGCCTATGCGTCCATTACACCAGCTCTGCTGCAGCAGCCACAGCAAGGTATCATAACCGTCTTCAGCTTCATTGACGTATTTGGTGAATACGCCTTCTGACTGATAGCGACCGCGGCAATCCTGCATGACAACTACAAAACCATGGCTGGCCAGCAATTCAGCAACTGCGCTGCGTGCCTGTGGCTGCGGATTCAGCAGACTGTTCTCAGTGCGGCTGACGCCACTCTTGTTATAAGGAGTACGTTCCATAATTACCGGATAGCGAGTGTTGAGCGTTGCGTCCCCAACCGGATAATAGATATCGGTCGCCAGCAATATCCCATCGCGCATGGTCACCATGACATCGCGCTCAGCGCGCACAGGACATCCGGGCTGCGTAGCGGCCCCTTTATCACTAAGCGAGTTAGTAGCCAATCGTCACCGCGTATGCCAGCATTAACAACGCCAGTACAATGTAAATAGCCCAAAGCCAGACAATAAATTTAGCCCACTGCACCCAGCCTACCTGTGCTGCGGCCAGATAGGCGAGCAGGGTGCCTGAGGTGGGTGTCAACATATTGGTGATGCCATTGCCAAACAAAAATGTCAGCACGGTAGTTTGCGGTTGCACGCCAGTTAACTGTCCAATCGGTCCGAGAATCGGCATGCTGACTGCAGCCTGGCCGGAGGTGGAGGGAATCAAAAAATCCAGCAGTAACTGCGATACGAACATACCGCTGGCCGCGATGTATTTGTTGTCAATGCCGATAATGCTGGTCAGTGAGTGCACGAGAGAATCAAGTACCTGACCGTTCTCCAGCGTGACAGCGACGGCAGATGCAACTCCGATCAACATGCTGGCCATCAGAATTTTCTTCATACCGCCGACAAAGGCTTCCGCCGAACCACTGGCGCCAAGTCCACTTTGTGCGGCCAGCACAATGCTCAGGCCGATATAGAAAGCGGATAGTTCGTGATGCCCCCAACCCCACTGATTCGAGAAGTAAACTATGCCAGCGATACCGATGAGCAGAGTGATCAGCATGGCGGTGTGACGCAGAGAGAGTTTCTCTGAGCTGAATTCTATTTTTACTTTGCGGTCAAAACCTTCACGACGAATCATAAACAGCGTAAACGCAATACCGAATGCCAGGAAAATCAGAAAGAATACAAAACGTAAACCCGCGCCACTGAAAATCTGCACACCTACCAGTGGCTGCGCAATAGTCAAAGGCAGGGGATTGGTTACTGAAGAAAGATAACCGGCTTTAACCGCGACGGTGACAATTGCCAGACCGATGATGTTCGACATGCCGAGACGATTAGCCATTGCCACCATCAACGGGATAATCAATAGATACTCAGACGCCAGGCCCAGAAATGTGCTGCCGGCGGCGAACACAATCATCAGCGCCGGCACCAGGATATAAACATTGCCGCCGACACTGCCAAGCAAGCGTTCGAGACCGGCATCAATGGAACCCGAGCGGGTCATGATGCCAAACATGCCACCAATCAACAGCACCATGAAAATCAGGCCGGCCATACGCTCCAGACCAATTGGAATCGACATCAATGTGCCGCTCAGGCTGACCGGGCGCGCGACCCCGTCTTCCGTGCCTGTATGGCTGGAAAATAGATTGCTCAACGATCGATCTTTTTCGAGTACTTCATAACTGCCAGGAACAACCAGACGTCCATCACGCTGATAACTGCCCGAATCAAGCAGATAGGTCAGTGCTGCAGCCAGCACCAGAATGCTCAGCAAGACCACAATCGGATTGGTTTGTTTGCTCAGGGTTTTTGCGGTTTCATCTTTCATGCTATCTGCCTGCTTTGTGCCGGGCTTGTTCACCGGAACTCAATGAAGTCTCTGTTCTGAAGCCGCTGTGGAAGCAGCACTGCAACCGGCAGATGACAAAGGGGTGTCAGCGCTGCCGGCGCAATACCATCAGAGCAGCAGTTTACAGCTCATAACTTACTTGCAGATAGAAAAACCGCCCCACTGCAGAGTACGTTGCCTGATCAAAGTTCATGTTCACATTGACGAGAGATACCGGGGGCTGTTTATCCGTAAAGTTATCGACACCAAGCCGGACATTGAACTGCTCATTGTATTGATAACTGCCGGCGATGTTGTGATAGACAATCGTTGGAATATGCAACTGCTGACCACCAAAAGTTTCTTCGGTATCACCAATCATACGTGCAGAGTAATTTGCTGCCCATTTATCCAGGCTCCAGCGCGTCGAGAAATTAACACGCATTTCCGGATAAGCTTCACGCAGCAAAGCGCGACCCAGTTTGTCATTGACCTGAATGGACCCGTTTGGCAGTGTTGATTTTTCAGTCATCTCACGCAGCTTTGACGCGCTCAGGGTGAAATCAAAATCGCCGTAATTGCTGGCCAGACCATAACGGGCAACCAGATCAATACCCTTCACGGTGGTGCTATTCAGATTGATGGGGCCGTCGGCAAGATCCTGAATTTCGCCGTCGCTGGCGCGGGAAATGAAGTTGCAGCGCTGTCCAGTCGTCGCACACAGATTGAGCAGGTTCTGTGCACCAAAAGTGCTGATGGTGTCTTCGATATCAATCTTGTACCAGTCCAGAGTCAGGCTGAGACCTGCGATGGCGTCAGGTGTGTACACAAAACCGTAGGACAGATTTTCTGAGGTTTCCGGATTCAGATTGCCATTGCCGCCAACGCTGGCTGACACGCTGGCTTCAGGCTGGATATAGCTGCCGGGTACACCCTGACAGCCGACCAGTCCCGCACCACCACCACTGCAGGGATCGGTAACCGGAATAGAGGTCTGTCTAGCACCTTCAAACAGTTCCAGAATAGACGGTGCACGGAAACCTTCCGCCCAGGTAGCACGGATCATGAGATCGTCGATTGGCCGCCAGGCCAGGCCAACCTTGCTGTTAGTGGTATCACCAAAGGTGCTGTAGTCTGAGTAACGGGTAGCGACATCAGCGCGCAGATCGCGAACCAGCGGCTTGTCTGCCAGCAAAGGAATGCTGAACTCGACATAGGCTTCTTTCAGATCATACTCGCCATTGGTGCCTTCACGTGGCGCCGAGCTGGTTGTCCGATAAGTGTTAACACGGGGCGCACTATTAATGTAGCTGTCAGCATCGTCACTGCCTTGCTCTTCGCGATACTCGATACCAGCAGCGAAGGCAAGTGCGCCAGCGGGCAGCTGCATCAGATCGCCGGTCAGGTTAGCGGTGAAGTCAGTCTGCTCAGCTGCGTTTTTATCACGGCCGGTAAAGTTGACATAGTCCACCATTGCAGGGGGCAGCGGATTGAATAAATTGACGGCTACACAGCCAGCCAGAAGATCAGAGATATCAGAGCTGATGCCGGTGCCGTTACAGGCACGCATGCCCAGGGCCAGGCGATCGAGATCCATCTGATTTACCGAGGTGAAGCTGGCTTCATTCTCTGCCCAGGAATAGAACATATCCCAGCGCCATGTGTTCGCCAGCTCTCCGCTAAGTCCGGCACCCAGGCGCAGTGTTTCCACTTCCTGCTGGTTCTGACGCAGCCCATTTTCAACATGGAAACCGGTCACTCGGAAATCACTGCCTGCGAAGGTTACGCCAAAAGGGTTCACCGCGGGATTGTTGGGGATGGTAAATCCACGGCTGCCCTGGATTACCGAAAGGGGTTCAGAGAACTGTTGATCCGATTTGCGACGGTTATAAAGAGCTTCAAGCGTGAACTCAATACCACCGGCAAACTGCGTCGTGTTCTGCACAAACAGCGAAGTTCGCTCCAGCGGACCCACAACATAGTTATTATCGTAGCGGTTGTAACGGTCCGTTACCGCGTCGACACCGCGCCAGCTGCCAATCACATTGCCGTCAGCACCCGGGTTCCGGGTAATGCCATTAGAGGGGATGGTAAAGTTAACTTTTGGTGCCAGACTGCTTTCGCGGAATAACAATTCCGGCGTTCCCAGACTGAGCCCATTTAAAGGGACCGCGGTCAGTGAGCGGTCCTGTGTGTAAATCGGCTTCTGATCAACATGAGTAAGCGCCACTGTCCAGTTGCTGTTGCCAAAGTTGCGTCCGGCAAGAATATCGATACCCTGAGTTTCGCGATCGCCCTCGCTGGTTTCGCCAAAACTGGTTTTGACTCGCACGCCCTCGAAGTTGCGGTAGGTCTGCATATTAACCACACCGGCAATTGCATCTGCACCATAAATTGCGGTGGCACCGTCCTGCAGTACTTCAACGCGCTGAATCATTGCCTGCGGAATTGTATTCAAATCCACGAAGTCACGGAAACCGCGGGTTCCTGCGCCATTCACCCAGCGACGGCCATTGACCAGCACCAGGGAGCGGTTCTCACCGAGGTTACGCAGATTGAGGCTGCTGCTGCCATGGCTGGTGCCTGCCGAACCGTTAGCATTCAGGCTGGGGCCGACAGAAGGCAGACTTTGCAGAGTTTCACCCAGTGATAAAGAGCCATCGGCACGCAGATCATCTTCAGAAAGAGTCTGCACCGGGCTGCTGGACACTTCGTCCTGACGCAGGATACGCGAGCCGACGATCATGATCTCTTCAATCGCAGGTGGCGCGGAAGGATCCTGAGCCTGGGCAGAAGTTATGCCGCTGAAGGCCATCAGTACAGCGCTTGCCAGTGGCAGGCGGCGGAATTTCGTGGATTTATCGAGCATAACATCTCCCCCTTTGGAGTCAGTGAACGTATTTTTATTCAGGTCGCAGATCCAGCTATCCAAAACCAGCAGGGATAATAGGAAGACAAGCCAAGTCATGCAATATTATGATGCAAGAGAATAGCTCAATAACGTTTTGTTATTGTATGCTTGAGTCTGCTATGGGATTTATTGATCAGGGAATTTTATGCCGCTAGCCTCATTTGGATTGAATTTAAAAAGTCTGGAATGTTTTCGTTCCATTATTAATACCGGATCAGTGACGGCGGCGGCGAAACAATTGCGGCTGACGCAGCCAGGCGTCAGCCGGCTGCTGAAACTGCTGGAAGATCATATTGGTACTCCGCTGTTTTATCGTGAAAAGAGCAGGTTAGTAGCCACACCAGAAGCGCTCGCTTTATTGCCAGAAGTGGAAATAGCGCTGCAGAGTATCGAGCGTGTTTCTGAGCTGGCGCGTAATCTGCACAATGCCAATTATGGCGAGTTGAAAATAGTCGCTCCGCCCAGCTTCACTGAGGGACTGCTGTCAAATGTAGTGTCGGAGTTTGTGCGCGAGTTTCCGCACGTCAGCGTGAGCCTGGATTCACACAGCGTTGAGACTGCAATGAAAATGATAGCTTTACGCGCGGTTGATTGCGGTTTCGTGAAATTGCCCGCTGAGCATCCCGGACTGGTTTCGGATCCGCTGATTGAATCGGGAACGGTGTGTGTGATACCGGCAGGACACCCACTGGCTATTCTCCCGGAGATCCATGTGTCGCAGTTAGACAATGAGCCATTGATATTGCTGGGCAAGGGGCGCGGCTTTCGGCGTCAACTCGAAACCGCATTCAAAAACGGGAAGGTGAAAATGCAGGTAAGAGTTGAGACTCATACCGTGGGCTCGGCCTGTGCATTGGTGCGCGGTAATATCGGCATAGCCATCGTCAATGAGATGCTGGCGATGCAGTATGCCAGTGCAAAAGTTGTATTGCGTCATTTCAAGCCGGATATCCGCCATGAGTATGCATTTCTGACGTCCAGCAATGCACCGATGACGCGGGTGACCCGTATTTTCCGGGCCCACTGCAAAGCGTATTTTTTAGCGAACAGCTGCCGAATTGACTGAGGCCTGTCAGCGCACGATGAGTGGACTCACCGTGCGCTAAGCATTGTTAGTCAGCTGTTCGTATCAGGCTTTCGTTGAAGGACGCTGTTTAATGCGTTCAAACCACTCCTGCAGATGCGTCTGTTCCGGTTTGATGCGGATACTGTTAACCCGGTTGAACTCAACTGTCGTGAAGGCATTAATATCTGCCGCAGTGAATTGATCGCCGCAGATGTATGCAGTTGTGGCCAGATGATCGTCAAGGAACTGAAAGAATTTCTCGACGTTTCTGCCGCATTCTTCACCCCATTCTTTAATGGGGTTCATACGGTCTTTGAAGTACCCCGTGGAGTGCTGAAAACACATCCCGGTAGGCACAAAGAAGTAAAACTCGAGCCAGCGCAGCCATTGTTCAACATGCGCTTTTTCGCGTGGCGTGGTGCCCATCAGTGGCACTGGCTGGGGATATAGCTCCTCGAAATAACGGCAGATAGCCATGGTCTCAGCAATGCAGCTGCCATCGTCCAGCTCCAGAACCGGCACTTTCTTCATGGGATTGCGGGCGGTGAACTCAGGGGTCAGGTTATCGCCTTTCTGCAGATCCATCTGCACAAATTCCACCTGATCAAGCAGACCTTTTTCAGCTAGGAAAATGCGGACCCGGCGTGGATTGGGTGCAGTGCGGGTTTCAAACAGCTTCATTATTAGTGCCTCCTGGTGGTTCCGAAAGTCATTCCTGGGAAGGAAATGAGCCGCAAGAATAGGACATTCCGGAAATCAATACCAGTGGCCAGGGGCGGCCTCAGTCAGTAAATACCGGCATCGCACCCAGCTCCCAGAGCATTACTGTGGCACCCAGCAGTGCCACCATCAGCACCAGACCAACGGCCACCGTCGCGCTGGCAAACAGGAAACCACGCTCTGCAGACATGTCATAAACAATCGGAATGCCGATATAGAGCAGGTACAGGGTGTAGGCCGCAGCCGCAGTTCCTAGCAGCATATCCAGCCACAGCAGCGGATACAGACCGGTCAAACCAATCAGAAACATCGGGGCGCACATATAGGCCGCAACCGCGATACCGTGCGCGACATCATCGTTGCGGGCATCATAAGTTTTGGCCATCCAGTGAATCATATAGCCTAGAAAGGCGATACTGAGCAGGATCGCCACATAGAACAAACTCATAATCTGGGCCGCGGATGCGGGTGTCAATCGAATCACTCGATCGTTGAGCTCCCAGCCAATCTGCGTCGCCCCAAAGTACCAGGCCAACGGTGGCAATAATGCGATCCAGACAAGATAACGCAGGTAATAGCCAATTGCAGATTGACCATCATCGCGGATACTGGCCCATTCGCTGTGAGGGCGGGTGAGAATGCCAATGACATGTTTCATTTTTAGATCTCCTGGCTGCTGTTGTGAACAGAGCGTTGTTCTCATTGTTGTTCGGTCGTGTTGTTCGGTGCAGCTGTTCGGTGTAGTTGATCCGTTGCTCAGTGATGTCCAGCAGCGCTCGCCATAAGCGTCGCTCCGTGCTGTAAAGCCATCGTTATCGTCACGGCGCCGAAAACTATCAGCAGCGCTCCGATGATTTTTTTCAATCCGGTATTACTGAGAATATTCTGATTGAAGCCATTCAGAACCAGCTGTGCCACACCACCGGTCGCAAGCACAAACGGCAGTGTGCCAAGCCCGAAGCTGAGCATGATCAGCAGCCCGGAAACGCTGCTGCCGCTGGCCAGAGCCAGGCCAAGGACGCTGTAGACCAGGCCGCAGGGCAACAGCCCCCAGACCATACCAACCATTACTTTGTTGGCGGTACTGCCGGCATTAACAGAGCCCAGCATGCGCAAGGCCGGTTGCCAGAATCGATACGCAACAGTTTCCAAACGGTGCAACCCGAACCACCAGCCAGCGCTGTACAGGCCCATTGCAATCATTAACAAACCGGCAACGCTGCGTAATAAAATCACCGCCACACTGCCAATGGCGCCGAAGGCAAAACCGATGCTGCCCGCGATGACTCCGAGCAGCGCATAAGCGAGCATTTTTCCGCTGCCAAAACACAATGCCCGGCTTAGCGCGTGCTCCTGAAAGCTGCTCAGTGCCGGCGCAGATGTCGTGCGCATCGCGGCGGCATTCACCTGTAACACGGTGACAACAGATCCGTCTGGCGCTGACTGTGCCGCCTGAGGGCTGCTGCCAAACAGCAGAGCACTGGCAATACCGCCGCACATGCCAAAACAATGCGGTGCACTCAGCAGGCCAAGAACGAAAACGGCAAGGTACTGCATGCCTGCAAACTCCATTAAGGTGCCACCTCGCTGTTGTTAAGGCTGCTGCTGTCAGCAGGCTTTGCTGCGGTAACTGCAGCAGCCTTTGCTTCAGCCTTTTTATCAGCCGTGGAATCAGCCACCGGATCATCAAATAAAATGGCATACGCCTCTTTATCCAGATCATCAAACTGATCATTTTTTACCGACCAGATGAAACTCCACAGCGCCACCCCAACCAGAGCCACGGTCACTGGAATCAGAATCAACATGACTTCCATCTCAGACCTCCATGCGGCGCAGACGACCAGCGTTGATAACCACCAGCAGCGACGACAGGCTCATGCCCAGCGCCGCCAGCCAGGGTGGCACGAGTCCCATTATGGCAAAGGGAATAACAGTAAAGTTATAGATTACTGACCAGGCGACATTCTGACGAATAATTGTTCGGCATTTTCTGGCGAAAAGCAGCACCGCTGGCACCAGCCTCAGCGAGCTGTTAAGCAGGGTGGCATCGGCACTGGTCTGCACAAAAATATCGCGTGGTGATACTGCAATTGAAGTGTCCGCAGCAGCCATCGCGCCCGCATCGTTGATGCCATCGCCCAGCATCATCACGCGGTATCCCGCACTGGCCAGTTCGCGCACTGCGCTGACTTTCTGTTCCGGCGTCATATGGGTATGCAGTTGATCGACCGCCAGCGATTCAGCCAGCCGTCGGCCATCGCTGGAACTGTCACCGGTAAAAATGGCGACCCGCAGTCCGCGTTGTTGCAGTCTTGCGATAGCTTCAGGCGCTTCTTCCCGCAATTGATCACGCAGCCTGAACCAGGCCAGCGGCTGCTGCTCGGTGGCCAGCAGTATCCATAAACCGTTTTCATCCGGCGGAACAGGTGCAGAGTCCATCGCTGCAAACTGTGGCTGGCCGATCCGGTAGCTGATGCCCTCGATGCGACCTTCTATACCAAGGCCGGTAACGAGTTTGATCTGCTCTGCCTGATAGGCTGTATCCGCCAGGAACGCATGCGCGATAGGATGTTCGCTATGGCGCTCCAGTGCAGCGGCCAGTTGCAGGCAGGTATCGCTGTCCAGATCTGCCAGTGGATAGACAGCCTCAATACGCAAGGCCGCCAGGGTCAGGGTGCCGGTTTTATCGAAGACGACTGCTGTGGTATTGGCGGCGCGTTCCAGAAAAGCGCCTTGTTTCATCACCACGCCATGCCTGCGCAAAGTGGTCGTGGCAACGGTATAAGCCACCGGCGTGGCCAGGGACAGGGCACAGGGGCAGGCAACCACCAGCACGGTCAGTGCAATTATCAGATAGTTCTGCGCCCCAGCCAGATACCAGTACACTCCGGCAGCCGCTGCTATGATCAATACCGCGCCGACAAACCAGGTGGCGGTACGGTCAGCCAACTGTGACCAGCGCGGGCGATATTGTGAAGCCTGTTCAAATAAGCGGGTGATCTGCTTGATGACAAAATTTTCAGGATTGCTTTTCACTCTGATCAGCAGTTCGCCGTCATGGTTTGTTGAGCCCGCCAGCACCCGTGCGCCAGCAGACTTCAGCAGGGGCAGCGGCTCGCCGGTAAACGCACTTTCGCTGACGCTGCTGTCACCGTGAACGACAATACCATCAGCAGGAATCACCGAATAAGCCGGCACACGCAACAGATCGTGCTCGCGCAGCTCGGCATGTGTGATTATTGCATCTGGATTCCTGCGGCTGGCATCAACGCGGTTCACTGTCAGGGGTAATAAATGGCTAAGCAGATCCTGGCTTTCCTGGAAGTGATGGCGTGACAGTAACTCCAGATAACGGCCGATCAACAGGAAGAAGGTAAACATGGTGGCGGTGTCGTAATACACTTCCGGGCCCATGGTCAGGGTGGCGTGAATGCTCAAAATCCAGGCTGCCAGAATGGCCAGCGACACCGGCAGATCCATGGTCAGGCTACGGTTGCGCAGGGCATACCAGGCGCCGCGATGAAAGGGGAAAGCGCTGTACAGCACCACCGGTGTAGTCAGGGCCATACTCGCCCAGCGCATCAGGGTTTCAAACAGGGGATCCATGCCGCTGGCTGGATTGTCGGTAAATGCGGATCCGCCAATGTAGGATGCGATAGCAAACATCATCACCTGCATCATGCCGATGCCGGCCACACCCAGGCGGATCAACATCGAACGACGCGTGCTGCGAAAAGATTCTCGTGCGGCATCGGGCAGGTCGGGCTTTACCTGATAACCCAGACGGTGCACCGCCTCGGCAATCTGCACAGGTGTAATATCAGTGCTAAAAACCGCCTGCAGTCGACGGGTCGCAAAATTGACCTGGATTTTTTCAATGCCCGGCTGTCTGCTCAATGCCTGCTCCAGCAACCAGACACAGGCAACGCAGCGAATATCAGGAATCAACAGATTGATCTGACGCAGTCCATCTCCCACTGAGCTGACCACGCTTTCCAGCACACTGATATCAGGCGTCTGATGTCTTTGATTAAGAGTAGCAGCATCAACTGCGCATTTTTCCCGATACTGATAAAAGCTTTCCAGATTAAGTTGCTGAATGAAATGCACAGCCGCCAGACAGCCCGGGCAGCACACCGACTGTGTGTGTCCGTCAATCTCAACCGCAAGCGCCGTAGCCGCGGGGCTCAGCGCATGGCAGTGATAACAGAGGCTGTTTTTAACGGTATCGAGCATTAGAACTCCAGGCTGCTCACCGGGGTCAGCGCCCGTGTGCGCAGCCGCCAGTCGTTATTGTCGCCGCGCAGTTCCAGATACCAGACCCCATTGCTGCTGAGTATTCCGGCAATCTCAGCGCTCTGGCTGCTATAGCTGTTGCCGGTATCCGGCAGAAATAAAAATTCACGATCCGCCGAACTGTCGGTGACATGGTAGGCGAACAGATGCAGCACGGTTTCGGTATCTGTATTCAGATCAATCACAAACCGCTCACCCGTTGGTGCCGCGCTCAGGGTGGCCTGCAAGCCTCGCAGTTGTGCAGCTTCATCCAGTGCAAGTATCTGATTAATGGCCTTGCCATCCTTATAATAAGTATCGACCACGACATCATCCGGGAAGTACAAGGCCGTCGTTACCATGAAAATTCCAAAGATAACTGCGGCGAAAGGAATCAGCATTAATGCCCAGGGCCAGCGGTGGTAATACCAGTGGTCAATCTTATCTGCACGTGTGTTGCTCATTGTGGTTCTCCTGGCCCGATGCGGCAGTGTGGTTGCCTGTTACAAGGGGCGCGGTCCAATGTATCGACTCTCACTGCGGGCGCGCAGGGCGCGACCCTTGACGGGGGCCTGCTCGGCTTCAAGAATGAAATCAAAGCGGGTATTAAAATCCTGCAGTCGGTCCGGATCCATCTGCACCCGCACCATAAGCTCACTGATCTCGCCCGCAGTAATCGCAATCGCCTGATCAGGCAGTAAGCGGGCATCAGGCAGACCATCAATGCTGAGCGTATAAAGATGATCGACCCTGTCCATATTGATGATTTTCAACAGGTAAACATTCTCGATCATACCGCCAGCGACCTGTTGATAGAGTTGCCCGCGGTCGCGAATGACATCAAGGCGCAGGGGCATGCGGGTATAAAGCACCCCGGCAAACATCAGCAGCATCACCAGCAGCGCAACGCCATAGCCGATTAACTTCGGCCGCTTCCAAGTCCAGTGCCCACCCGCCAGCTTGTTCTGCGTGGTGTAAGAAATAAGTCCTTTCGGATAGTCCATTTTTGCCATGATCGAATCGCAGGCATCAATGCAACGGGCGCAACCAATACATTCATACTGCAAGCCGTCGCGGATATCGATGCCGGTGGGGCAGACCTGCACACACAGCGTGCAATCAATGCAGTCACCCAGCCCCTGCGCTTTATAATCGCTGCTGCGTTTGCGCGACCCACGCTGCTCACCGCGCTTTTCATCATAGGAAATAATCAACGTGTCCTGGTCGAACATTGCCGATTGAAAGCGGGCATACGGGCACATATAGATGCACACATGTTCACGCATCCAACCGGCATTGATATAGGTGGCCAGGGTAAAAAACACACTCCAGGCAATGGCGATCAGCGGCAGCTGCCACTGCAGTGCATCGCTGACCAGGTCACGGATACCATAAAAATAGCCGATAAAGGTAACGCCGGTGAGCGCCGCAATGCCGAGCCACATGCCATGCTTTAAACCGCGTCGCCACAGTTTGTTCCAGCCGGCCTTGTTGCGGCCGTTTGCACTGAAAACAGACGGAACCTGATCTAGTTTAATCCGTTGATTGCGCTCGCCCTCAGTGATCTGTTCGGCCCACATGAAGATGGCGGTCCACACCGTCTGGGGGCAGGTGTAACCACACCAGACTCGGCCCCATAGCGTGGTCACAAAGAACAGCGCAAACGCGGCGATGGCCAGTGTCCACATCAGCAGCGTAAAGTCCTGCGGCCACAGGGTCAGCCAGAAGATATGAAACTTGCGTTCAGGCAAATCAAACAGGATGGCCTGATGACCATCTGTATTGAGCCAGGGCAGCAGAAAATAACCGAGCAGCAGAGGCCAGCCGGAGAACAGCCGGATGCTCTGAAACAGGCCCTCCATTTTGCGGACATAGATCTTTTCTTTTTTCTCATAGAGATTGAAAACTCTGGAATCGAGTTGTTCGCTGCCAATTTCTGTAACTTGAATTTTGTTCATGGTTCTCGTTGCTGCCTGAGCAGGACTTACGAACCTACTCCCTGGCCAGACTCTTCACGTAAGCGCTCAGAATATGCACCTTATCCTCACCCAGTCGCGCAGTGAAAGCGGGCATCTGTCCATTGCGCCCGTTGCGGATTACATCCTCAATGCGCAGGCGGGAATTGCCATAGAGCCATGTCTCATTGGTCAGATCAGGTGCACCCATCATCGCCAGACCGGCACCGGATGGACCGTGACAGGCAGTGCAATACATGCCGAATTTCTGCTCGCCCGCCGCCGCAATCTCAGTATTGACGGCGCGCCCTGCCAGTTGCAGTACATATTCAGTCAGTTCGGTGACGCCTTCGTCCTGCACAATGGCGCCCCAGGCCGGCATCATGGCATTGCGGCCACCTGCTATCGTGGCCTTGATCTGTTCGCCGCTATCGCCCCACATCCATTCGTTGTCGGTAAGGTTCGGGAAGCCTTCACTGCCGGTGCCGGCACTGCCATGACATACCGCGCAGTTGTTTGAAAACAGGCGGCGACCCATGCGCATGGCGCTGAGGTCATCAAGCAGATCATCAACCGGCACAGCGCGATATTGTGCAAATACCGGATCGTAGCGCTGTTCAGCATCAGCCTGATCAATACGCAGCTCGCTAATCTGGGTCCAGTTCCCAACACCTTTGAAGTTTCCGAGCCCCGGGTAGTACATCAGATAGCCGATCGCGAACACGATGCTGATGATAAACCCCCAGAACCACCAGGCGGGCATGGGATTGTCATACTCCTCAATGCCGTCGTAATTGTGTCCCGTGGTTTTGCCCGGATTGTTAACGTGCCGATTCATGTACAGAATCAGAAAGAAAGTCAGCAGCGATCCAAAGGTGCCAAGGATGATAAACCAATGAAATGCGCTGCTCATTTGCGGCCTCTGTTGTCGCTTGTTGAATCTTTATCAGCGGAAGATGTGGGAGAAGAATCAGTATCCTGATCGGGTTCTGCATCCTCGACGAACGGTAACTTCGCGTCTTCTTCGAAGCGCTGTTTGCGGCTGGGACCGTAGGCCCACCAGACCACTGCGAAAAAGCCAATCATCACCAGTACAGTTGCCAGCGCGCGCAGCGAAGTCATGTCCATAATCAACGACGCTCCGTAATCAGAGTGCCCAGTTGCTGCAGATAGGCGATAACCGCGTCCGCCTCGGTACTCTCTTCGAGTCCGGCTGCGGCATTGGCAATATCCTCATCGGTATATGGCACGCCAACCCGTCGCAATGCGGTCAGTTTTTTAGGCAGTGTCTGCAAATCAATTTTGCGATCGAACAGCCAGGGATAGGCGGGCATGATCGAGCCTGGCACTACGGAGCGCGGATCGAGCAGATGCACACGGTGCCAGTCGTCACTGTACAGGCCGCCAACGCGGGCCAGATCGGGACCGGTGCGTTTAGAGCCGAATACAAAGGGATGATCGTAAACCAGTTCTCCGGCCACCGTGTAATGACCGTAACGCTCAACCTCTGAGCGCAAGGGCCGAATCATCTGCGAATGGCAGACCGTGCAGCCTTCGCGGATATAGATGTCGCGGCCTTCCAGCTCCAGTGGCTTTAACGGCTTCAAGCCTTCGATGGGCTCATTTACCGTACTCTGCGACATCAGCGGTATGATCTCGACTGCGCCACCAAAGCTGACGGCAACGATAATCAGCACAATCATCAGGCCGATATTTCTCTCGATAAATTCATTCATGCTGTAGCCACTCCCGCTGTCGATGCGACCAGTTGTTCATCGCTGCGCCGCGGCTGCATCGCCAGCTCCCTGGTTTTCCACATGTTGTATGCCATTACCAGCATGCCGCTGAAGAAGATTGCGCCGCCGATGAAACGCACTACATAGCCGGAGTAACTGGCTTCGACCGATTCAATAAAGCTGTAGGTGAGGGTGCCGTCATCATTCACCGCGCGCCACATCAGCCCCTGCATCAGACCGTTCACCCACATCGACACGATATACAACACGGTGCCGATGGTGGACAGCCAGAAATGCAGTTCGATCAACCGGGTGCTGTACATCGCGCCGGCCTTGCGGCCATACATCAACGGAATCATGTGATAGATGGCGCCAATGGAGATCATCGCGACCCAGCCCAGCGCTCCCGAATGCACATGGCCGATAGTCCAGTCGGTGTAATGCGACAGCGAGTTGACTGACTTGATGGACATCATCGGTCCTTCGAAGGTGGACATGCCATAGAAGGACAGGGACACCACCAGGAATTTCAGAATAGGGTCGGTGCGCAGTTTGTCCCAGGCCCCGGACAAGGTCATGATGCCATTGATCATGCCGCCCCAGGAGGGAGCCAGCAGCACCAGCGACATCACCATGCCCAGACTCTGCGTCCAGTCCGGCAGCGAGGTGTAATGCAGATGATGCGGACCTGCCCAGACATAAATAGCGATCAATGCCCAGAAGTGCACGACTGACAGGCGGTAGGAATATACCGGCCGATCAGCCTGTTTGGGGACAAAGTAGTACATGATGCCCAGGAAGCCTGCGGTCAGGAAAAATCCAACGGCGTTGTGTCCGTACCACCACTGCACCATCGCATCGACTGTGCCGGCATAGGCAGAATAGGACTTGGTCATGGTGACCGGAATGGCTGCACTGTTGATGATGTGCAGGATAGCCACGGAGATGATAAAGGCGCCGAAGAACCAGTTGGCCACATAGATATGCCGACCTTTTCGTTTCATGATGGTGCCAAAGAAGAGGATGGCATAGCCTACCCACACCACCGCGATCAGAATATCAATAGGCCATTCCAGTTCGGCATATTCTTTCGATGTCGTCAGACCCATTGGCAGGGTGATTGCGGCAAGCACGATGACAGCCTGCCAGCCCCAGAATACGAAGGCAGCAAGTTTGTCGGAGAACAGTGCCGCCTGACAGGTGCGCTGCACTACAAACAGGGATGTAGCCATCAACGCGCTGCCGCCAAATGCGAAGATCACCGCGTTGGTGTGCAAGGGGCGCAGACGGCCGAAACTCAGCCAGGAGATGTCGAAATTTAACGCCGGCCAGGCCAGTTGTGCTGCGATCAGCACGCCCACCAGCATGCCAACGATGCCCCATACTACGGTCATCACTGCAAACTGGTGAACTACCTTGTAGTTATAGTTCGGATGATCGGTCATGCGTGGATGTCCTCAATGGGAAAAGGGAGTTTTTGGCAGGCGAGAAGCGGTGTTTTTATTGGGGGCCTCCCGGGCACCCGGTATGTTAGGGTAATTATCTGCAGCAACATTGCGATGAATCAAAGATTGACAAGAAGCAGAAAAATTGGAGTGTGTGAGCAGGCGGCACAAGTTGCCGCCCTGGTTTTTTAAACTGGATCAGGAGTTTTTGATGTCGAATATGTTAAAGGGTGCCTTAAGTCATCTGGATGATGCCGCTAAACACATAGAGGTACCCTCTGAAGTACTGGATTCTCTGCGTTTTCCTAAAGAAGTCATGACGGTACGGCTGACTATCCGCATGGATAATGGTTCACGGCGCTCCTTTGAAGCCTGGCGCTGTCGGTACGACGATACGCGCGGGCCGACCAAGGGTGGAATTCGCTTTCACCCAGGAGCCAATCTTGAGGAAGTGATTACCCTGGCATTCTGGATGACATTCAAGTGCGCGGTAGTGGGGCTCCCCTATGGCGGGGCCAAAGGTGCCATCAAGGTTGATACTCATGAGCTGTCCAAACAGGAGCTTGAGCGTCTGTCACGCGCGTATGTGCAAGCTTTCGCACGCGTGATCGGACCTGATCGTGATATTCCAGCTCCTGATATGTATACCAATGCGATGATCATGGGTTGGATGGCTGATGAATATTCATCGTTAAAAGGTCAACCCTCGCCAGCAGTAATTACCGGTAAACCGATCGCACTGGGTGGATCGCTGGGTCGTGAGGATGCCACTGCCAGAGGAGGCTTCTATATTCTCAATCATCTGGAAAAAGAGCTCGGGCTGGACAAGACGCAGCGTAGAGCGGTTATTCAGGGTTATGGCAATGCAGGGTCACAGATAGCACGGTTACTGCACGACGCTGGCTGGAAAATTCTGGCAGTTTCAGATTCCAAAGGCGCTGTCTGTGATATGCGCGGGCTTGATCCGGCTAAACTGAGTGCGACAAAAAAAGCGCATGGTACCGTCCGCCGTTATGCCGATGACAAACATAAAGACGTTTCATTAATGACTGATGATGAAATGTTTGCGCTGGACTGCGATCTATTGGTTCCCGCGGCAATGGAAGATCAGATCCACGAGGGCAATGTCGATAAGATTACTGCATCAGTAATCCTGGAACTGGCCAACGGTCCGGTGACTGCTGCAGCTGACAAAATATTGAATAAAAAATGCATCACTGTATTGCCTGATATCCTGGCTAACGCTGGAGGGGTGAGTGTCTCTTATTACGAGTGGGTGCAGAACCGACAGGGTTTTTCGTGGACGGCTGAGGAAGTTCAGGCGCGTCTGAAACCGCTGATGGAAATAGAGAGTATGGCGGTTTGGCGGGTGGCGCAGAATAAGAAAATACCACTGCGCACGGCTGCTTATGTGCATGCGCTTGGGCGTCTGTCAGACGCGATCCGGGCACATGGCACACAGGCGTACTTTTGTCCCTGAGTTGAATCCGCATGCCGGATGTCGTGATTGACACCCGGCGTGTGGATATTCAGCAGAGTATTAGCGCGGACCTGCAGGAGCGTGCGCTGGCAGCGCTGGTAAGGAACCGACCATGCCGTCTGGACGGGCTTTGGCCAGCATGGCTTGATAACCCGGCCGCGCTTCTATTTTTGCTCGCCATGCAGTTATATTAGGAAACTGATTGGCGTCGACAATGTTCAGGACCATCGCAAAATTCAGCGGGAATACCATCATAATGTCCGCAGCGGAGAACTCTGCGCCGCCAAAATAAGGCTTAGTGGCGAGAAAATCCTCTGCGAACTGCACTACAGCTTCTGAGTCGACCAGTCGCGAACGTGCTGTCGGTGGTGCAATCTGCCACACGCGATAATCAGCAATAGCACGTGAAGCCAGTGAGCCTTCAGAATAATGCATCCACATCAGGTGAGTTGCAAAATCCGGAGAATCCAGTGGTGGAACCAGTTTGCCATCACCATGGCGCGCCAGCATCATCTCAATGATGGCACCGGATTCAACCAGCACCTGATCGCCATACGTCACGGTAGGCGCAACCGGCATTGCTGGGTTAATTGCGCGAATTGACGCCATTGAGCCAGTCAGGTCACCGCGTTTGAATTCGAGCGTATACGGCAGCCCCAGTTCTTCCATCAGCCAGACCAGACGTTCAGAGCGGCGTCCTTCAAGATGATAGATGGTGAATTCGGGCATGGCCATGACTGTTTCGGGTTGAACGCTGGCAGCGGCTGTGGGCGCAGTAGCAGTGGTATTTTCTGCAGCTGGTGAGCAGGCTGCCAGCATTAGAAAAGCGGTGCTGATAAAGAACATTTGTTTCATAAAAAGGGGCTCCGAAAACTCCGCGCTGGCTGGCGGAAACAGCGCTTAGCATAGACCGTGCGCAGCGCAGAGTCCATACTCTCTTTTCATGGCAATGATCGGCTTTTCACAGGCTGCGATACCGATGCTTCGCAGAGTTCAGCAACTGCTCATTGCGCGGCACTTATCCCCGCTTGCACTTTCTCCGCTTCAACCCAGCGCGCCACACGCGCTTCCAGCACCGGCATCGGTAATGCGCCACCGCCGAGCACGGTGTCATGGAAGCCGCGTATATCAAATTGATCACCCAGTTCTGCCTCAGCATTGGCGCGCAGTTCCTGGATTTTAAGCATGCCAATCTTATAGGCGGTGGCCTGGCCTGGACCGGTTATGTAACGCTGAATCTCTGAGCGCACTGCCGCTTCTGGTTGCGGTGAGTTCTCGAGAAAATATTGCACAGCCTGTTCTTCACTCCACTGTTTTGCATGAATACCGGTATCGACAACGAGTCGCACGGCTCGCCAGATTTCGGTGGCCAGACGGCCAAAATCTGAATAGGGGTTTTCATAAAAACCCATTTCTTTACTGAGCTTCTCAGAATAAAGTCCCCAGCCTTCGGAAAATGCCGTGAATCGTGCCTGAGTGCGGAAGCGAGGAACCTCGGTGAGCTCCTGCTGAATCGATATTTGCATATGATGACCCGGATTGCCTTCATGGTAGGAGATGACTTCGAGCTGGTACTGCGGCATCGCCCTCATATCAGACAGATGGGCATAGAAAACGCCGGGTCGCGAGCCGTCCGGCGTGCCGGATGCATAATGCTGTGCGGCGCCATCCTGTTCACGGAACGCCTCTACCCGTTTAACGACCAGGTCTGCTTTGGGCAGAATGCCAAAATATTCCGGTAATTTCCCGGCCATGGCGCTGAGATAATCATCGGCCTGATCAAGATAGGCCTGGCGCCCTTCATCGGTGTTGGGCAGATAGAATTGATCGTTTTCGCGGACGAACACAAAAAACTCTGCCAGTGTGCCATCGAAATTTACAGTGTCTTTGATGGCTTCCATCTCAGTGCGGATTCGAGCCACTTCAGCCAGGCCGATATTGTGAATTTCATCTGCCGTCAAATCGAGAGTGGTCATCAGGGATAAGCGATTGTTGTAATACGCTTCACCTTCGGGTAACGCCCACACTCCGAGCCCTTCCGCTGATGCGCTCATGCGATCACTCTGCAGCCAGGCCAGCACTTCATCATAGGCGGGCTTCATAGTTTCCACTAAAGCAGCGCGCGCATCGGCAGTAAAGGCGTCGACTTCGCGGGCAGAAACAACACCACTGCTCTGCAGGGCGGCAAGTTTAGTTTGAATATCGGTCCACAAAGGCGATGAGCCCTCTTCGGTGAAGGGGAAACCAGAGGTAACGCGAGCTATTTCGGCAATGGCATAGTCATAATTGAAACGTGGCTGACGAATACCATCTTCCACGGCGCGACGGGTGCGGATCAGATACTGGTTCATAACTTCTGCGGAGGCACGCAGACGGGCAAGATAAGCGTGCATGTCGGCACTGTTATCAACTTTATGATAGTTGATCATGAAGTTTGGAATTGATGCGTGCGGGCCACCGCGGCCAAAAATATAGCCATGGCGCTGGAACGGCACGCTACGCTCATCGCGCTCTAACAGATAAATCCACAGGTCCCAGGACGTTTTTGTTTCTTCATCGAGCAGCGTGTAGTCGAATGAGGACTGCATCTGCGCCACGCTGTTTCGGCGCCACTCTAATTCGCGTGCTGATGCTGCCTCTGAGACATCACTGAGCTTGTCATAATCAGTTTTATCACCGAGGCGGGTTTTTAACTCCGGATTGAAATCGAGCTGTTGTTGAAACTGTTCATCGAACCAGTCATTCAGCCGAGCGCTCTCCGCTTCAATGTCAGCGGAAATTGTGTTATCGAGTACAGATGAATCCGTGCTTACTGAAGTAGATTCTGAGCAATTTATCAGCAGTGCCACACAACAATAGAGAAAATATTTATACATTTCGGGACCTTTAATTCAGCTTGAGCATTATCTGAAACTTCGCGAGCCATGTTATTACAAATCGTGACAACTATGGCAGAAACATTATTTTTGCCCTTTTGAGGGAAGAACTGTTTGCGTCACTCTCTCTTTTTAAATATGTTACGCCCTTAAAATTAAGACAAGAGTCCAGAACAATGAAGTTGATTTTCCCCAAAATGCTGATTTCGCTACCATTAATCCTTGCTGCAGCGGGATTTTGCACCAAAACTCTCGCCCAGACAGCAGATGATGATGCAAAGGTCGTCTATCCCGCCTCTTATTTTGTCGAGTGGTCGCCGGTTACTGCACAGGATATGCTCAACAGAATCCCTGGAGTCAGTGGTGGTGGCGGTGGCGGTGGTCCTGGAGGCGGTGGTGGTGGCCGTGGCCTTGGTGGCGGTGGCGGTGACCAGATTCTGATTGATGGGAAACGTGTCGCAGGGAAAAACAATCAGGCGGGCAGCCAACTTTCACGAATTGCGGCGTCCAAAGTAAGTCAGATTGAAATTATTCGCAGCAGCTCCGCCGCTCTGGATGTGCGCGGCAGCCAGGTCATAAATATCGTTTTACTTGAAGCCTTAACTAACTCCACTATTTCTTATGAAATAAATGCTGACCGTTATCAGGATGGTCATGTTCAACCCGGTGGAAAAATCGCTTATACCGGCCAAACCGGAGAGTTAAATTACGTTCTGAGTGCTGAAGCGGAACCCCGCCACAATTACACAGTCAGCAGGGAAAACAGCAGATTGGGCGACTGGTCCCCGAATGATGAAATTCGCGAAGATCGTACCACTGACCAGACCAGTTACACCTATACAGCAAACCTGGGCTATGTTCTTAATGAAGCCAGCAGTGTGCGCTTTAATGCACTTTATTCGGAAAATGATAGTCCTACTGAAGTGGACCGCTCCATAACAAATCTTCGGGTTACCCCAAATACAATACGGCGGGAGCGCGATGATATCCCTGGTGAGCAGGCGAACTGGGAGATTGGTGGAGACTACCAATACAATTTCGCCAGTGGTAATCGCTTCCGGTTTTTGTTTATTTCAAATGAAAACGACAGGTCCAGCATTCGCGAACGCTACCTGGCAGTTGATGACAGCGCAGAAGAGAAAAATCTGTTTCTGAAGTCGGCAAGCACCACGACCGAACGCATTGTTCGTTCATCCTACACCATGGGGCTGCGCGAAGATCAGGACCTGGAGATGGGCGTTGAGCGTGCACAGACAACGCTGGACTCTTCGCTGCTGCTGGGGCTGCCTTTATCAACCGGCACGCCTTCTGCTGCCTACGGCGGATTGGTGCCCTCGCCGGTAAGTAATGCTAACTCAACCGTAGAAGAAATTCGTTATGAACCCTTTGTAGTCCATAACTGGCAGATCAGTCCACGGATGACCTTGGAGAGCTCGCTGATTTATGAGATGTCTGAGATTACTCAGAGCGGTGATATTTCAAACCAGCGCGATTTTGCTTTCTTCAAACCAAGTCTTGATTGGCGCTTCAATGTGACCCCTGAATTCCAGTTGAAAGCAATCCTGCACAAAACCGTCAGACAATTGAGCTTCAGTGACTTTGTCTCTTCCAGCAATAATCGGGATCTTGATTCGAATACCGAAGCGGGTAATGCGAATCTGCGCCAGGAACAGGTATGGCGTACAGAGTTCTCTGCAGAATACCGCCTGCCCAATGACCAGGGTGTCATTGACGGCAATATTTCTTATATGAAGCATTTTGATGTGATAGAGCGGATTGATGTCTCGACATCCACCGGCAATCTGCAATCTGCCAATGGCAATATCGGCGATGGCATCATGTACAACATGAATCTTAATGCCGCCATTCGGATGAATATTATCAAACTGCCAAATTTGCTGGTAACTGCCAATTTGAATGTGCAGGACAGCGAGATAACTGATCCCTTTCTGGGCATAGATCGCCGCTTTGAAAATTTCCAGCGCGGCCGATTCAATATGGGGTTCAGACATGATATTCCTGGCTTGAAAATGAATTATGGCTTGAACTGGAGCAATCGGTTTGATGGTGGTATGAAGCGATACGATATCGATAATATCGAAACACAGTCCGGCAAACCCTACGTCAATGCGTTCCTGCAGTTTGTTGCGTTTGAAGATATTACTTTCCGCTTTGATGCGCGCAACGCGACCAGTGGGGCAAACTGCCGGAAAAGAGAGCGCTTTCTGGGACCGATAAGCAGTGGAATTATCACCGAAACTGAATTTAACTGCTTCAACTCAGGCCGTGTGCTTTCACTTAAGGTAAGTGGTAATTTCTAAGGCAGGGTCAAAAAGAGAGAACTCCAGCCGATGCATGAGTCTAAGGGCGGAGCCGGCAGCTTGATGCGACGACAGGCAGTGCTGATCTTTGTGCTGGTCAGCGCAGTTGCGGTGGCGATGTGGGATCCTGTGCCTTTGCCGCAATTGCTGCAATGGGGGGCGCAGTTTTCGGCTGACCCCTGGGTTATCGCCGTCATAATTGTGCTGCAGGCGGTGCTGTATGCGCTGGCACTGCCCGGCACGGCGGTGCTGTTCCTGGTTGCCCCCTTCCATCCTTTGCTTACCTCAGTCGCTATCTTATTGTCTGGCAGCCTGCTCGGTGCGCTGGCAGCTTATTTCCTGGCCTCCTATCTGGGGGAATCCTGGCGACCTCGCCGAGGCGCCTGGTTGATTGAGTTGCTGCGCACTCGCAGTGACTTTTTCACTCAGTGTGCGCTGCGCATGTTGCCAGTCTGTCCGCACTGGGCAATCAATTATGGCGCAGGGATTATCAGGGTACCCCTGCCATCTTTCATCGCGGCTGCCGTGCTGGGGCTGGGTGTCAAATGGACTCTGTACAGCTGGGTGGTTCAGGATGCCAGTTCTGCAGCCCAGGCGGGAGAGGGTTTTGATCTGCACAACCTGTGGCCCTTGCTGGTGCTGGCGATTCTGTTGATCATTGGAGGTATTGTGCGGCGGCGGATGATTATCAAGAGTAAACCTCTGCCTGAACAGTCGCTTGAGTTTGTTGCACCTGAGGAGGTACAGTTCGACTTGCCTTTTCACCGGCCTCGTGTCACATCGGCCTTTGTGTCACCGCGGTCCCCTGTACCGGAGTTTTCATGCCTGAATCTACCACCACTGCTGCGAGTTCCTTAGCAGCTGACGCTGACGTGCTCAGCGATAACACACTCTTTGGTCATCCGCGCGGTCTGGTTATTCTGTTTTTTACCGAGATGTGGGAGCGCTTCTCGTACTATGGCATGCGCGCTCTGCTGATTCTGTACCTGACTCAGCACTTCCTGTTTACCGACGAACGTTCTACTGTGCTTTATGGCGCTTACACAGCGCTGG
Source organism: Pseudohongiellaceae bacterium (assembly GCA_041689205.1). Taxonomy (GTDB): domain Bacteria; phylum Pseudomonadota; class Gammaproteobacteria; order Pseudomonadales; family Pseudohongiellaceae; genus JAVVEG01. The sequence goes on from JBDNGQ010000021.1 coordinate 56,615, forward strand.
TTTTTGTGATGACGATAATAGGCGGCATGCTGGCGGATCGCTTTTTAGGTTCACGTAAAGCTGTGACTTTTGGTGCGATGCTGCTGGTACTTGGGCATTTTGGGATGGCCTTCGAAGGTAATGGTTCGCGGCAGATCATGTTGTTCCAGGGTAATGAGTATCAGTTGACCCTTGATGGCCGGGGCGGTGATGCTAACCAGATAATCGTTTCAGGGCAGGGGGTGTCGCGGATCAGCTTCAACGAAGGCGCCACGTTGATGCTGATCGAAAATCCTGTTGATTTAGGGCTGCCAGCGACGATAGCCACAGATGCCTACTCGTTGCGGATCGAGACAGAGGATTTTTATCTGACAATTCTTTATCTCTCGCTGGCCCTGATTATTGCCGGCGTGGGATTTCTGAAAGCGAATATTTCAACCATGGTCGGCGACCTGTACGGCTTTGGTGATACCCGCCGCGACTCTGGATTTACCATCTTCTATATGGGCATAAACCTTGGTTCATTCCTTTCATCCATCTTGTGCGGCTATCTTGGCATTGTGTATGGCTGGAAGTATGGTTTTGGACTGGCCGGATTCGGAATGCTGGCGGGCCTGGCAGTCTTTCTGATTTATCAGGACTGGCTCGAAGGCAGGGGAGAACCGCCTGATCTGCAAAAACTGCGAGAAAAGGTGTTTGGCCCCCTGAATGTTGAGCATATGTGCTATCTGACTGGATTGGGCATAATCGCGGTCTCGATGCTGCTGGTGATGAATGCGCACCTGGTTCATGAGGGCTATGTCGGCCTGCTGGGCCTGATCATTCTGGTGCTGATGCTCGGGTATGCGCTGCTGCGTTGTGTTGGCAGAGAGCGAGACCGAATGCTGGCGGCCTTATATTTTATCCTGGCCCAGATCCCGTTCTGGGCGTTGTTTGAACAGGCTGGCTCCTCTTTGAATCTGTTCACTGACCGGTTGGTGGACCGCACCATGCTCGGTATGACAGTGCCTGCGCCAGTCTTCCAATCACTGAACGCGGGCTTCATCATAATTTTTGCGCCGATCATGGCCTGGTTGTGGATAGTGTTGGCGCGGCGTAATTTGAATCCGTCTACACCGGTTAAGTTTGCGATAGGCGTGTTTCTGGCGGGTCTGGGTTTTCTGGCGCTGGTCGGGGGCATAAAGCTCTCTGGAAACGGCATGACAGCGGTCTACTTTATTTTCCTGATTTACTGGATTCACACTGTCGGAGAGCTGATGGTGTCGCCGGTTGGGCTTTCCGCTGTAACCAAACTGGCCCCGGCCAGAGCGGTCGGCATGACGATGGGGGCCTGGTTCCTGTACAGTGGTTTATCCAATTACCTGGCGGGCTTGATTGCTTCTACCACCGGGGCGGAAACCATTGGCGGGCAATTGACTGATACGGCCGCAGCTAAAGCCAATTATGTGGCGGTGTATACTGATGTAGGCTATATCGCGATGGGTATTGCCGTGCTGATGTTACTTATTTCTCCGCTGATTAAAAAAATGATGCATGGAGCCGACTAATGATTTTACCAATGCCAATTGAGATGTTATTCACAGGAGTTTTCTATGAAGTATTCAATGGTCATTCCAGTGCTGGGCGTAACCATGTTGCTCACTAACTGTTCGCGCGAATCTGAACCCCCTGCTGAAGAAGAGCAGGCAGCTGCAGTTGAGGTCGCTGCAGCTAATCCTTTTGTTCGCGTCAGTGATCTGCCTTACAGCCTGCCGCCTTTCGATCAGATATTAAATGCGCATTTCGAACCCGCTATTGCACGGGGTATGGAATTACAAAGCGCTGAGATTGCAGAAATTGCTGCAAATCCTGAACCTGCGAATTTTGAAAATACACTGCTTGCGCTGGAACAATCCGGGCAGGATCTTAAACGCGTGTTGCGGGTTTTTAATAATGCCACCGGTACCATTACTAATTCCGAGCTGCAGGCGATAGAGAGAGAGGTGACGCCCAGGCTTTCCAGGCATGGAGATTCCATCTCGCTGAACCCGGACTTATTTGCACGTATCAGCCAGATCTATGAACAACGTGAAAGCCTTGGGCTTGATCCTGAGTCTGTGTATCTCATCGAGCGTTACCATACCGATTTCGTGCGAGCTGGCGCTTTGCTCTCCGAACACGAGCAGGATCGTTTGCGCGAGATTAACGCCGAGCTGGCCAGGCTCAATACTTTGTTTCGACAGAATCTGCTAGCGGAGGTGAATGATTCAGCGGTCGTTGTTGGCACGCGTGAAGAATTGGATGGCCTTCCTGAAACAGAATTGCAGGCCGCTGCTCATGATACCACCGCGCTTGGTTACGCTGGCCAGTACGTGCTTACCTTGCGTAACACCAGCATCCAGCCGGTACTCACCTGGCTGACTAACCGTGAAGTCAGAGAGCGTGTTCACCGTGCCTCGCTCGCGCGTGGCAGTCGCGCTAATGAACTAAATAATACCGGAGTGGTCGCCGATACGCTGAAGTTGCGTGCGGAGCGCGCGCGCATGCTGGGCTATGAGAACCATGCCGACTATGTGCTGGCCGACCAGACTGCAAAGACCGTAGGCGCAGTTAACCAAATGCTCGCTGACATCACTCCAGTGGCAGTGGCTAATGCCCGTGAGGAAGGTCGTGATATCACCGGTCTGATCGGTCAGATTGAGCCGTCGCCTTTTGAGCTACAGGCCTGGGATTGGCCTTACTATGCCAAAATGGTTCGGCGCGAACGCTACGATTTCGATGCGTCCGAAGTGCGGCCGTACTTTGAGCTCAACAGTGTGCTGGTCAATGGCGTGTTCTACGCTGCGTCTGAGCTGTATGGCTTGAGTTTTATTCTGCGCGACGATCTGCCGGTTTATTACCCGGATGTGCAGGTCTGGGAAGTGTTTGATGCGGATGGCTCGCCACGGGGACTGGTACTGGCAGATTTCTACGCCCGTCCGAGCAAACGCGGCGGCGCCTGGATGAGCAGTTATGAAACTGCCTCTGGCTTGCTGGGTGGAGATCGTGTTATCGCGATGCACCAGAACATCACTAAACCTTCGGCGGGCGCACCAACGCTGCTGACTTTCGCTGAGGTTACCACCATGTTCCATGAGTTCGGACACGTTCTTCATGGTCTGCTCTCAGAGGTAGAGTATCCGCGCTTTGTCGGCACCAATGTGCCGCGTGATTTTGTTGAGTTTCCTTCGCAGGTAAATGAGATGTGGGCAGTGTGGCCGGAAGTGCTGCAGAATTATGCCCGCCATCATCAAACCGGCGAGCCGATTCCACAGCAACTGCTGGATAAAGTCATTGAGGCGGAACAGTTTAATCAGGGCTTTGAAACCACCGAATATCTGGCAGCGTCCACGCTTGATCAGGCCTTGCATCAATTGACCGAAGACGCGGTGCCGACAGCCGAAAACATGATGGCCTTCGAGGCACAGGTGCTGGAGGCTAATGGCTTCAACTACCCACCCGTGCCACCACGGTATCGAACGCCTTATTTCTCCCACATCATGGGCGGTTATTCGGCCGGTTATTACTCCTATATCTGGAGTGAGGTGCTCGATGCGGACGGTGTTGAATGGTTCAAGGAAAATGGCGGCATGCTGCGCGAGAATGGCGATCATTTTCGTGACACCGTGCTCTCGCGTGGCGGCAGTAAAGAGCCGATGCAGCTGTACCAGGATTTTGCTGGCCGTGAACCCGATATCAGCCATATGCTGCGTCGACGGGGCCTGCTAAACCCGGAACTGTAATGCCGATAGAATTTAATGAAAACAACAGGGACAGGGAGTATTTTTTTGAATTACACGAGTATTGATTATCAGCTCGCAGACCGGATCCTCACCATTACACTTAACCGTCCGGATGCGATGAATGCATTTACCGTGACCATGGCCAATGAACTGGAACAGGCGTTTAACCAGGCCAGCGCCGATGATGCAGTTGGCGCAATTATTGTAACCGGCTCAGGAAAGGCTTTTTGTGCTGGCATGGATCTCTCGGTTGAAGGCAATGTCTTCGGGCTGGATGAATCGATGACACCCACGCTGGCTGATATTGAGTCGCGTTTTGAAGATCCGCAGATGATCTCCGGCGTGCGCGATACCGGCGGGCGGGTAACGCTGGCAATCTACAACTGCAATAAGCCGGTGATCGGTGCGATTAATGGTGTTGCCGTAGGCATTGGTGCAACCATGACGCTGGCGATGGATGTGCGTTTGATCGCCGAGAAGGCCAGGATTGGTTTTGTGTTCGGCAAGATCGGCATTGTTCCCGAAGCCTGTTCAACCTGGTTTCTGCCCCGCCTGGTCGGGCTGTCGCAGGCGCTGGACTGGGTCTACAGTGCCGACCTTATCGACAGCGCTGAGGCGCTGCGTGCGGGGCTGGTGAAAGCCGTGCTGCCGGAAGCTGAGCTGCTCAGCGAAGCCCGCCGGCTTGCTCATCGTTACATTGATAACCGATCGCCCGTGGCGACAGCGCTGGCAAGGCAGATGCTGCAACGCAACTGTGCACTTTCGCATCCACGCGAGGCGCATAAGCTGGAGTCGCTGGCGGTGTTCTATACCAGTCAGCTGGATGGTAAAGAGGGTATCAATGCGTTTCTGGAGAAGCGTGCCCCTGAATTCAAAGGCACTGTTTCTGCGGATATGCCGCCGTTTTACCCCTGGTCTTAGGTCTTAGTGTCAGCTCTCGGGTTTTGGGGCCATGGGCCAGGGCTCAAGGCCTTTGGCTCAGGCTCCGCTTATTCATGACCCCAGGGTGCCGGAGGCGCAGGCACAGGGGTGGTCAGATCAAACTCAACCTGAAACAGGCGTCCGCCCGGCCGGGCGAGTTCGTAAAGAAAGCGCTTGCCAGGTTCAATTTCCATGGCCCAGACATTAGTCACTGAAACATCCAGACCTTCACGCTCAAACATCTCAATTGAAAAACTGTCCACCGGGAACTCCTGACGAGCAGCGGAGCCAGCCCTTACGGTATCGCCGCCGTACATGGTGACCGCATCGTCGCTGCCATCTTCATGGCGGTGATCATGTTTCAGGCGCGCTGCGTCTTCAGTGCGGCTAACAACCCAGGTGCGGCTGCGGTCATCACCGACATGAAAAGGAATGGACAGTTCGTTATCGCGGCATTCACGGATGTGCATGATCAGGGTCTGACCGGCGAATGGACTATCGGCAACGGTAGGCACATCAGTGACTACACGTCCCGCAAAGGCCTGGCCGCAATGCTGAGCAATGGCGGCCATAAAAGCATCAGGTTCTGTACCGGGGCTGTTGCAGGAAAGCAGCAAGGTGCTGGTCAAGACCAGCAGTAAGCTGCTGAAAGAACGAGAAGTCAGTTTCATACTATTATTTTCCCGAAAAGGACCTGCAGGGGCCAGGTAATCACCCTACCTTACGCGGTTCAGGTATTCAGATCAACGCAGAAACGCTCGTTTGAGCGCGCTATGTACGCCAGCACGCACTTAACTGCATGTGAATATGATAAAACCGCACGCATGCGAGCTACAAAAATTGGTAAAAAGTTGAACGTTCTGTTTCTCAGCAGCTGTGAGCCGTGTGATATTTTTTTAATCAAAGAGCTTATGACAGGTGCTGCCGACTGTGTAAATGTGTGCGCAATAATCAGACCTGTTCAAGCGCCTCAACCTGCGGGGAGATGGCAGGAGAGTTTTAAGCATCCCCTGCATAAAGCTCATGGCCTGCTTAACACCTGCTATCGCTCGCATAGAGAGCAGCAAAACCGCAGCAAAGCCTGTCGTTTTCTATTCGGTAAAGGTGTACCGGAGCTGAACACAGAAATAATTGACGTTCCAGAAAATTCAGTTAACCGGCCCCGAAGCATCGAGAAAATTGCCAGCTTCAGACCTGATGTTATTTTGGCATCTGGTGCGCCGCCGATTGCTCCGACAGTATTCTCGGTTGCCCGCATTGCCTGCTTGAATGTGCATTACGGAATCGCTCCTGAATATCGGGGAGAACATGCTCAGTTCTGGCCTCTTTGGCTAGGCGACTATCAGCATATCGGATCCACTATTCAGTATATTGCCAGCGGCAGCGATGAGAGCGCGCCCCTGGTACGTGGCTATCCTGCCTTGTCAGCACGGGATACGGAGTTCTCAATTGCAATGAAATCAGCGCGCTTAAGCGCACTGCTGATCCGGGAGGTTCTGCAAAACATGCAGCGCGAGGGCGCAGCCCCGGCACTTATTCGGGTCTACGGAGAGCCCGACGGACAGTTGATCCATTCTCGTGACCGCAAGGTGTGGCATGACCTGGCTTATGCGGTGAGACGTTATCTGCTGGGTCGGCATCCTCCTGAGCAAGCGCAGCGGATTGAGCGCTTTTACCGGCAGCCATCGTTCACCCGCAGCGCTGGCACCGAGCTGGTCAAAGAGCTTTAAACAGGGTTGATCTTCACAATTCCTGCCGTCCACAACGCTCACAGACACCACCCTCATCAAGCTCCCTCAGAGCTACCCCAGAGCTCCCCCACAGCTTCCCCACAGCTCAGTTCGGCTCAGGCCAGCCCGCAGCAATCAGTTGCCGGATCATTGCAATGGCGTCGCGATCATTGACCACATAGGCGGATTTCAGGTACTCATCGACATCCATACCACCCAGCTCATTGGCTGAATCGCGGCGATACATAAAGCGCACGAACAGATAACCTGGCTCCGGTTCCTCAATGCGGGTGAGACTTTCTGCCTGGAAACGCGGTTGCTTACCGTTAACCTTTTCGGTCTCTGACACTTCTATCCGGGTGCTTATTTCCTGCAGATGCTGCAGCCTGACTGCATCGCGCAGCTCGGTGTCTGCGACTGCAATATAGCGGATAAAATGGTTGTCGCTGATCTGTTCCAGACGGCTGCTGATGGCTGGATTAAACTGTTCTGGGAATTTTGCACGCATCACCAGACCGGCCCACAGATCTTCTCTGCTCAGCACGGGACTGTGCAACTGCTTTGGATCATTTATCTGAATCAGATGTTCGAATTCAAGCAAAAGTGCTCCTCCCATTGACTACTTCCTGATAAGCAAAATTTTATCACCGGGCGATCCATCGTGTCAGCTTGGCTGGCCGACGTGAATTTCAACGACCGGAATTTTTCGGCCTTGCTGACGACGGCTGATTTCTTCCACGGAATGACGGCAGCTGCCAGCGCGATTGATCAGTTTGCTCTCGCAGATGTCACAGCGCACACATTCTTTGAAATCAATGAGCGGACCACGAATAGCACCGGTAGGGCAAGCATGTTCACAGACCTTGCAGAGAGTGCACTGCGGGACTCGCTTGATGCG
>JBDNGQ010000022.1:0-23440 GCA_041689205.1 Pseudohongiellaceae bacterium
GCCCCATAAGCTTCTTCGAATCGCATCCGTCGTGTCTCCTGTAGCCACTCCGTCCGTCTCATCACGACCTCCGAAAAAGGTCAGTATGAAGCCGGACAGATCATGTGCTACAGAACCGGACAGATTATGTGCTACTTACACAGAGGCGGATGCCCCTTGCCAAAAATCGGTAGATTTGCTACTTTCGCATTCAGTATTTTAGCTGATTAAGCGCCTTCATCCACTCGTGTTGGCATTTGTTCATGCGGCAGCTAAAAAATTTCTGCTTTTAATGCAGGAATATAACAATAAGGCAGTGGTCGACTTGCATCAACAGCAGGGCGAGCGACTTGAAGGCGTCATGATGAAACACACAGTTAGTCTGTTCATTTTACTAGCAATACTCTGGTGGATTCTTTCCGGCTACACCAAAGTTTTACTTCTCAGCCTTGGCCTGTTCTCTGTCTCGCTGACCGTATTTATTTCCCACCGCATGGATGTGATTGACTCTGAAAGTCATCCCACCCACATCAGCTTTAAACTAATGATCTACTGGCTTCATCTGCTGCGTGAAATTGTTGTTTCCAATATCGCGATGGTTAAGCTGATACTCTCACCACGACCCGATATTGATCCCCGCATAATCCGTGTGTCGATTCGACAGAAAACTGATCTGGGTAAAGTGGTACTTGGGAATTCAATTACTCTGACGCCGGGAACCGTTACGCTGGATTTCAATAATTTCGAAGATGAAATAGAAGTGCATGCGATCAATCAGGCATTCGCTAAAGATGTAGAGACAGGTTCGTTGGACAAACGTGTACCTGAATATGTTGAGGTGACCGGATAATGTTGGCAGCTGCAGCTCTTGCCATATTGATCACCATGAGCCTTGCGATAAGCCGCGCGTTCCTCGGGCCAACAATTTTTGATCGAATTCTTGCCGTTAATATGTTCGGCACGAAAACTGTATTGTTAATTGCACTTATTGCCGCTATCGCAGGTCGCGCAGACTATCTTGACATCGCACTGGTATACGCAATGATTAATTTCATTGCAATAATCGCCGTGATGAAGTATTTCGAGTATGGCAGTCTGGGACATTCAGGAAAACCACGGAGTTGATGTTAATGGACTTACTGCAGTGGTTGTCAGCTGTTTTGCTGTTATCTGGAGGCCTGCTTGGAGTAATCGGTGGCATCGGAATACTTCGTTTTCCTGATTTTTATACCCGCCTGCATGCTGCCGGTGTAACCGATACTTTATGTGCCGGACTCTTTCTGGGCGGCCTGGCACTTCAATTCGGTTTTACGCTTGCCACAGCTAAATTGGTTTTAATATTTGCCTTCCTGTTATTCACAGCGCCAACGGCTACTCATGCTCTTGCTAAAGCGGCACGCAACAGCGGCTTGGAACCGTGGATGTTGAATCCTGAAGATAGTGACGCGCTGCCGGGAAATAAAAAATCATGATGGAGCAGATGATCGATATTTTTCTGCTGGGCTTTCTGGCAGTTATTTCCATAGCAATTCTGCGTTTTCGGGATCTGTTTACCAGCGTGATGCTGTTCGGTATTTACAGTCTGGTTTCGGCGTCATTATTTATTGTTCTTGATGCTGCCGATGTTGCGTTTACAGAAGCTGCAGTTGGTGCCGGAATTTCAAGTATTCTGATGATGGCAACCATCGGCATGACTGGGCGCGAAGAGAAGACCTTTACTCCGCGTCTGCGTTTTCTGCCCTTGCTCATCGTATCCTTAACCGGAGCTGCATTACTGTATGGAATCGTTGATCTGCCTCCTTTTGGTGCCGCTGACAATCCCATTCATACTCATGTGGCGCCACGCTATCTGCAGGAATCCCCGACGGAAATTGATGTACCAAACGTAGTTACCGCAGTGCTGGCAAGCTACCGGGGCTTCGATACACTTGGTGAAGTGGTGGTGATATTCACTGCAGGAGTTGGCGTATTAGCCTTGATTGGCCGCAGGCGTCGCAAACTCACAGGAGTTAAGCGCGATGTATGATCACCGCATCCTGCGAATTGTCGGGAAGTTTCTGATACCTCTGATTATGCTGTTCGCACTTTATGTGCAGTTTCATGGCGACTTCGGCCCGGGCGGCGGATTTCAGGCTGGCGTTATTTTTGCCTCAGCTTTTATTATTCATACACTGCTGTTTGGAGTGGAGAGCACCATGGAGGTGGCTCCTGAATGGTTGCTGAAACTAATTGCAGCCTCCGGCGTGTTGCTTTATGCGCTCGTAGGTGTGGCCAGTATGATGCTGGGTGCAAACTTTCTGGATTATGATGTGCTCGCCGGAACTCCAATAGGTGGACAGCATCTGGGTATCATTCTGGTCGAACTCGGTGTTGGTCTGACGGTTGCTTCAGTGATGATGCTGATGTTCTTTACTTTTGCAGCACGGGGAGAACCAGAGTGAGTGGATTAGGCATCTGGAACTTTGTGATTATTATTTTCCTGATGATGACCGGACTCTACACAGTCATCTCTCGAGGCAATCTGGTAAAGAAGTTGATCGGGCTTAACGTTTTCCAGACCTCCGTATTTTTTCTGTATATCAGCTTTGGTTATATCGAAAATGCCGCTGTTCCGATCTTGACGGAAGGCCAGACGCTGTACTCAAATCCCTTGCCGCACGTGCTGATACTAACCGCTATTGTGGTAGGTGTGGCAACCACTGCAGTAGGCCTGGCACTGGCTATCCGCATAAAAGAGACCTTCGGCACCATCGAAGAGGACGAATTACATACTATGGATTCTTCATTGTAATGCTTGCACACCTTCCCGTATTGATAGTAGTCGCGCCTTTACTGGCGGCTCCGTGTGCAGCACTGATGCGCGGCAATTTCTGGCCCTGGCTGCTTGCTACATTAACCTGCTGGTTTACCCTCGTTTGCAGCCTGCTGTTATTGAATCAGGTCATCGAAGTCGGTGTCATTTCTTATGCAATGGGCGGCTGGGAAGCGCCATGGGGTATTGAATACCGCATTGATTTTACCAACGCTATGTTGCTGGTGCTGATAACAGGTCTTGCCAGCGTGGTGTTGCCTTATTCGAGGCTGAGCGTCGAGCATGAGATTGGCAGCGAACGTGCTCCACTTTTTTATGCCGCCATTATGCTGTTTACTCTGGGCTTGCTGGGTATAAGTTCAACCGGCGATGCCTTTAATGTGTTTGTATTCCTGGAAATATCGTCCTTATCGACCTATGCACTGATTGCAATGGGCAAAGACAGAAGAGCGCTCACGGCCTCATTCCAGTATCTGATAATGGGCACTATTGGTGCCACTTTCTACCTGATTGGTGTGGGCTTCTTATATGTGATGACCGGCACGCTCAATATGGCAGACCTTGCTGAGCGTCTTCCGGCGATCAGTGAAAGCAGCACCGTGCGCACTGCCTTTGCGTTGATCGTAACCGGAATCTCTTTAAAGCTGGCTTTATTTCCGCTGCACCTGTGGCTGCCTAATGCCTATACCTGGTCACCCTCTGCAGTTACTTCATTGCTTGGCGCGACCGCTACTAAAGTCGCCGTCTATGTGCTGATCCGTTTTATCTTTACCATCTTTGGCGAGAGCTTCAGCTTCGGTCAGGAGCCACTGGCGGAAGTACTGATACCGCTGGCGATTATTGGTCTGCTGAGTGCCTCAACTGTCAGTATCGGGCAGACGGATGTTAAGCGCATGCTCGCCTATTCCAGCGTTGCGCAGATCGGCTATATCATTCTCGGCATTGCAATGGGTACCGCTCTTGGTCTGACTGCCGCGCTGATCCACGTGTTTAATCATGCATTAATGAAAGGTGCGCTGTTCATGGCGCTTGGCGCAGTGGCATATCGCATGGGCAGCACTAATATTGTTGATATGCAGGGGCTGGCAAAGACCATGCCACTGACTTTCTGGGCCTTTGTGCTTGGTGGTCTTAGCCTTATTGGTGTGCCTGCCACGGTTGGTTTTGTCAGCAAGTGGCATCTGATACTGGCTGCGATGGAGCTTGGCTGGTGGCCGGTGGTGATAGTGGTACTGGTTGGTTCATTGCTGGCAGTGATTTATATCGGCCGGGTTATCGAGGCTGGCTGGTTTGGCGAGCCCAGCGATTCCACTAAACGAGAAGCACCGTTAGGGATGTTGATCCCGATATGGGTATTGATTGCGGCGAATATTTACTTTGGACTGGATACCCGCTTGACCGTGGGCATCGCTGAACAGGCTGTGCTGCAGTTGATGGGCGGAGGAGCAGGGCTATGAGTGCGAATCTGGCGCTGATACTTGCCTTACTTGTTCCGCTGAGCGGAGCGCTGCTGATCAGTCTGCTGGGGCGTTGGCCAAATCTGCGAGAAGCTGCAACCATACTGACATCACTGGCTTTGTTTGCCTGCGTTATCCGAGTGCTGGTGGGCTTCAACAACGGTGAAGAAATTGGTGTTGAGGTACTAACGGTTTTCTCCGGCCTGTCGATCAGCTTCAGTACTGAACCCTTATCGATTCTGTTCGCCATGATTGCCAGTGGTTTGTGGATAGTTACCTCTGTTTATGCAATCGGTTACATGCGCGGCACTCATGAAAAGAATGAGACCCGCTTCTATGTGTGCTTTGCGCTGGCCTTATTTGCAACGATGGGTGTGGCGTTCTCTGACAATCTGCTGACGCTGTTTATTTTCTATGAAATCTTGACGCTATCAACCTATCCGCTGGTCACACACAAAGGCGATGCAAAAGCTAAAGCAGGCGGGCGTGCTTATCTAGGTATTCTGATGACTACCTCCATCGTCTTCCTGTTGCCTGCGATTATCTGGACCTACACTGTCGCAGGCACCCTGGATTTCAGGGTTGGTGGTATTCTCGACGGCAATATTGGTCCGCTGGCATCTACCTTGCTGCTGGCACTGTTTGTATTTGGTGTTGCCAAAGCAGCGGTGATGCCAGTCCACAAATGGTTACCTGCGGCGATGGTTGCACCCACTCCGGTGTCGGCGCTGTTGCATGCGGTAGCGGTTGTTAAAGCAGGCGTATTCACTCTGATAAAAGTAGTTATCTACATTTTCGGCACTGACTTTCTGGCGAACGTGCCGTACGAGCGCTTTGCTGTCTACATCGCTGGGTTTACTATCGTCGCCGCATCTGTGGTAGCACTGCGTCAGACCAATCTTAAACGCCTGCTGGCATATTCGACGATTGCTCAGTTAAGTTATATCGTGATGGCAACAATGGCACTGGCGCCATTCTCCGAGATCGGAGCAGCGATTCATATTGCTGCGCATGCCTTCGGTAAAATCACTTTGTTCTTCACCGCTGGCGCAATTTATGTAGCTTCTAAGAAAACTGAAATAACGCAGTTCCGGGGTATCGGGCGCCGCATGCCCTGGACCATGACAGCCTTTGCGATCGGTGCATTATCGATGATTGGCGTGCCACCCACCGCGGGATTCGTGTCCAAATGGTTTATGATCGCTGGGGCGTTTCAGCTGGAAAATTACTTTATACTGGTGGTGCTGGCTATTTCGACTGCGCTGAATGCCGCGTATTTTCTGCCGATCATATTTGATGCTTTCTTCCATAAAGAAACTGAGAAGCCTTTCATAAACCATGGTGAAGCACCGTTAAGCATGGTGGCAGCATTATGTCTTACGGCCGCACTCACCTTATTGTTCTTTGTCTTTAACGGCCCAGTACTTGAGCTTGAGTATGCGATTGTCGGAGGTGTGCAATGAGCGATAAACCTGATTCAGAACAAGAGTTGCACTGGCTGGTCCGGCCAAAAACCATACGTTTGCTCTGGTGGACATTTTCCGCAATCCTGACTCTGACTTTGTTCGCACAGTTTTTTGTCCACATTCATGCGTATTTCACTGTTGATGGCTGGCCTGGCTTCTACGCAATATTTGGTTTTTTTAGCTGCGTCGCAATGGTGCTGTTTGCCAAGCTGCTAGGTTTTGTTCTAAAGCGTCCGGATAATTTTTATGACGATGTCTGATTTGATGTTCCCACCAGCGTTTATCATGATCTTCGGAGCTATTCTGCTGCCGATGGTCAAAGATCAGCTGCGTCCGCTGGTATTGATCGCATTTCCAGCGATGACCTTGTGGATTATATGGAGTCTTGATGACGGTATCTTATTGACCACTCAGTTTCTTGGCTATTCGATTGAGCTGGTGCAAGCTGACAGCTTGCGCAGATTGTTTGGAACGATTTTTGCGCTGATGACGATGGTTGGTGGCATCTTCGCGTATAAACATGCACGCACAATAGAACTTTCTGCTGCGATGGCCTATGCCTCTGGTGCCATCGGTGTGTCCTTCGCTGGTGATTTGATTACCATGTTTCTGTTCTGGGAGTTCATGGCGCTGTTTTCCACCATCGTGGTCTGGAGCGGCGGCACGGAAGCGGCACGCAAAGCAGGTATCCGCTACGGCATCATGCACCTGATCGGCGGTATCATTCTAAAAATCGGTATTGAAGGCGTCGCTGTACAAACCGGTTCTATTGAAATCCAAGCGCTTGAGCTGGGCAGCTTTGCCACCTGGATGATCTTCATTGGTGTATTAATCAATGCTGCAGCACCCCCGGTTTCGGCCTGGCTGTCTGATGCCTATCCGGAAGCCAGTCCAACCGGTGCCGTTTTTCTGTCTGCCTATACCACCAAGACAGCAGTGCTTGCGTTGATTATGTTGTTTCCAGGCGAAACCCTGCTGGTTTGGATAGGTCTGTACATGATTTTCTACGGCATAATCTATGCGTTGATGGAAAACGATATGCGGCGAATTCTGGCGTATTCAATCGTTAACCAGGTCGGTTTTATGGTGTGTGGTATCGGTATTGGCACCGAGCTGGCTTTAAACGGGGTCGCTGCTCACGCATTTGCCCATATTATTTATAAAGCCTTGCTGCTGATGAGTGCCGGCGCAGTGCTGCAGCAGACTGGCAAACGGAATTGCACGGACCTGGGGGGCTTGTATCGAACCATGCCGGTGACGGCTGTGTGCGGGATTATCGGTGCGCTGGCGATTTCTTCTTTTCCCTATACCTCAGGATTTATCTCCAAATCCATGATCAGTCAGGGTGCGGCCTATGGTGAGTTGAGTTTTGTCTGGTTCAGTTTAATTGCTGCGTCCGCCGGAGTTTTTTTGCATGCTGGTATAAAGTTTCCGTGGTTCGTTTTCTTTCAAAAAGATTCTGGAATGCGCCCCAGCGATCCATCCTGGAACATGCAGGCAGCGATGATAGTCTTTGCCGTACTGTGCGTTGTCATCGGTGTGTTCCCGGAGCTGCTGTATCGCTTCCTGCCTTACCCGGTAGAGTACATTCCTTATACTGCTGATCACCTGGTTACTCAGCTGCAGTTATTGTTATTCGCGGGCCTGGCATTCTTTGTCATGCTGCCATTAATGAAGCGCACAGAAACCATCAGTCTGGATATTGATTTTATCTACCGAAGGTTGCTGCCAGCGCTGTGGCTGAAAGTTGAGCGAGCAATTAAGGTAGTGACTGATGTTGTACTTGATAACGCAAACGGGTCAGGCCGTCGGCTTACTTTGCATTGGATGCGCTTTCACGGTCCTGATGGTCCGCTGGCAAAAACCTGGCCGACCGGCAGCATGCTGATGTGGGTAACCGTAATCCTGCTGGTAATCCTGTTAGGCGCAAGTGTGCGCCAGGGAGTCTAAGGCAGAGCTGGACGAAATCAGTGCCTAGTTTATCGACGCATCACTTTGCGGCAGATGGATTACCAGTTGCTGGCCGGGCATTAGCGTACTTTCCTCTTCAATCTCATTCCAAAGCGTAAGATCGGCCAGTTTGACGTTATAGCGACGAGCAATTTGCGACAAAGTATCGCCACGACGAACCTGATGCTGCACCAGTTGCAGACGAATTCCCTGTTGTTCTGACCCTTTCAAACCAGAATCTGCCTGCAGTTTTAATACCTGTCCTGGTCGAAGCACGGAGTCAGTGTTGATGTTATTGAGCGCAAGCAGAGTCCCTATCTGCAGATTATAGCGATTGGCAATTTTCCACAGGCTGTCACCGCTGCGAACCTGGTAGGTGCGCGAAGCTATTGTTTGCGGCGCACTTGTGGTACTGCCTAAATATACCGGAGCATTGGGCAAAGAGAGGGAGGCAGTAGCACTGTAAGAGCGTGGAATAAGCAAAGACTCGCCGGCAATAATGCGCGAATTCTTAATGTCATTGACCTGTTGTAGCACGGCCACCTGAGTTCTGTATCGTCTAGCGATACTGCCGAGGGTATCGCCACTTTTAACCTGATAGCGATCCCAGGTAACAATCTCAGAGGTCGGCAGTTTCGCCAGCGCAAGGGTAAAATTTTCGGCGTGACTTATCGGGATTAATAATTCATGGGGGCCATCGGGATGTGTTGCCCACTGTTTAAACCCAGGGTTTAAGTTATAGACGGTTTCAGCTTCCAGACCAGCTAATTGAGCGGCCATTGCCAGGTCAACCTGTTGGCCAATATTAAACTTCATAACAGCCGGTTCATTTTTTATCATCGGCAGTTCGAATCCATTTCCTTTCGGATCGGCGATCAGCCGTGCAAGGCCCAGCAGTCGCGGAATATGTGTCTGCGTTTCTGCTGGTAGCGGTAGTGACCAGAAATCAACAGGCAGCGATTTTCGTCTGTTAGTCTCGATAGCACGCTGGACATTGCCTTGACCTGCATTGTAGGCAGCAAGAGCCAGCAGCCAGTCATTATCGAATCGATTGTACAGAGTTTCCAGATAGTCCAGCGCAGCCAGCGTGGAGGCCAGTGGATCCAGACGTCCATCATACCACCAGTCCTGCTTGAGCCCCATGCTGTCGCCGGTGGCGCTCATGAACTGCCAAAGACCGGCAGCATTCTGAGCGGATGATGCTGTTGGGTTGAAAGCACTTTCTACTATCGGTAACAGCGCCAGTTCCATGGGCAGGTGGCGGCGCTCAATCTCTTCCACAATTTCATAGAGGAAGGGCGCTGCTCGCTCATTGACTTGCAGCAGATAATCTTGATTGCTGGAATACCATGCCAGTTCTTTGAGTATCTTTTCATTATCGTGATCGGACGTAAACGTAAGACCCTCGCGGATTCGCTCCCAGACATTATCCAGAATTACTTCCTCTGCTTCGATATTCGGGATGTTCACAAATGCAGGAGGCTGACGTCGGACCACTGATCGGATGGAACGAATAATCTCATTTGGCGCGCTTACGCTGGTGTTATCGACAGAGATTTCTGTTTCGTTCAGATCATGTTCTGGTAAGACGCTACAGGCATGCAGAAATAAACTGGAGGTGATCAACGCGGCCAGACGATTCCGTTTAAATTGCCGAAGCAGTCCGAAACGACGAGGCTCCAGAGAATGGTTTAGAGAAAGCCTGGCGTTAATATATTCGCTTGAAATCATCGTCTGTTCTTGAATCCGTTTTAATGAGTCCATTCGCGGACTGAGTTCGTATAATCTACCTGCTGGCGCAGGTTGCGGTTAAACGTCTATTGAAACCCGTCTTTCCAGCGTCGTACTGCTGCAAAAACTTCAATCTCGTTCGGATGAACTCCGGTCATATAAGGAGCGGCATTTTTCCGCAGGCCTTCTATGTGACAGCGTAAGAACGGATTAGTTCTCAATTCCATGTCGATAGTTGATGGCAAGGTGATCTGTTCTTCCTCAAGGCGCCTCGAATCTGCCTTGAGGCGCTCTTTAACAGCGGAATTATCGGGTTCTGCTGCTTCGGCAAAACGAATATTAGCAAGGGTATATTCATGTGCACAATAAACCAGGGTATTAGCCGGGAGTTTCGCTAACTTCTGTAATGAGGTATACATTTCCTTTGCGGTGCCTTCAAATAATCTGCCACATCCTGCTGCAAACAGGGTGTCGCCGCAGAACAGCAGTGGCGATGGCACGCCGGCATCAGCTTGCTCAGGTGCAAAATACGCGATGTGATCAAGCGTATGACCTGGCACCTCAAGCACCTCGAATGCGCAGCCAAGCACGGTTAGTTTACTGCCTTGCTGAACCGGTGTACTGATTCCTTGAATGCGGCTTCCTGCTGGGCCATAGATCTGTGGAGTGTAGCGGCTGATTAATTCAGCAACCCCACCGGTATGATCGGCGTGATGGTGAGTCAATAGAATTGAGTCCAGTTGCAGCCCGCGCTGCTGCAGGGCCTGTGTCACCGGAGTTGCATCGCCGGGATCGACGATGCAGACTTTATCGGTGCCCGGACGTGTCAGCAACCAGATATAATTATCTTGAAAGGCCCGCAACGGCTCGATTTTTAATAATCTGGCAGTGTCAGTCATTGTTGATCCAGGCATGTCATAAGCTAAGCAGGAGAGTTATCATGGCCGGTATGTTACAGCGTTGCGCGCTCTTGCGGCAGCTATAATTCTCGTTTTCTTACTGTCGAATCTGAGATGACAACGAGTCAGGAGATTTAGTTGATTAAATTTCTAGGCAATTACAGGCAACAGCGACGTTTACAGCGCAAATTGCCAGAACCGGCTGAGCTGCAGATATTGTTGGCGCAGTGGCTGCAGACACCGCTGGGTCAGCGACTGCTGGCGGCAGAACAAGCACAGCTTGATCCGGTGCTGAGCAGGATTTTTGGCTATCACATTCTGCAGATATCGTCTTCAAATGAAAGCTCACTGCTTGCCGAGTCGCCGGTAGGGCACAAAATTCTATTTGCACCTGAGTATGTTGCAGGTATCAAGCAACCGGTGGCTGATGCTGAGTCACTGCCGCTTGCCTCCGGCACTGTAGATGCCGTGCTGATTCATCACGCCCTGGATTTCACTCCTGACAGCCATCGGCTGCTGCGCGAGGCTACCAGGGTTATTATGCCGGGCGGACGTCTGTTGATCATTGGATTCAATCCGATCAGCCCATGGGGTCTAAGAAAATACCTGCGCTGGCACAACAGAACTCCCTGGAACGCGCGCTTTATTTCCAGTCTGCGGGTTACGGACTGGCTTAAATTGCTGGAATTCCATGTCGAAAAAGTCAGCCACGGTGCTTATCTGCTGCCGATCAATAGTGCGGGGATGGTTTCACATGCCGATGCATTCGAGCGCTTTGGCAGCCGTTTTCTTAATCCACTTGGGGCGTTTTATCTGATCATAGCCAGCAAACAGGTTATTCCGGTGACTCCAATTACCCGTCGCTGGCCGCGATTGCGCGCACCTGTGCTTGTGCGTCCAGTCGCAGAATCGACTACACTACGCGCTGATGAAAATAAGGTGATCAAACTGCCTAGTCAGCCATATGAAAATCCCCCGAAAACTTCTGGAAGCAGGAAACTATCTTTTGTCAAAACGCGTTGAATTGTTTACCGATGGTGCCTGTCGCGGAAACCCCGGTAAAGGCGGCTGGGGAGTCTTATTGCGCTATCAGGATAAAGAAAAACGCCTGTATGGAGGTGAGCTGCTAACGACCAATAACCGCATGGAGCTCACTGCAGTAATCAGGGGTTTGGAAGCGCTTAAATATCCGGGCTGTGAAGTGACAGTCACCAGTGATTCGCGTTATGTGCTGTCCGGCATTAAAGAGTGGCTGCCAAACTGGAAGGCCCGCAACTGGAAGACAGCTGCGAAAAAGCCGGTATTGAACGTGGATCTGTGGATGCAGCTCGATAAAATCGCTGCCCTGCATCAGATAGACTGGCAATGGGTTAAGGGTCACAGTGGTCATTATGAGAACGAGATTGCCGATCAGCTGGCAAATCGTGGTATTGATGAATTTATTGATGCAGGGATGGAATAACAAAACAGATGCGCCAGATAGTATTGGATACTGAGACCACCGGGCTGGATACCGCTCAAGGACACCGGGTGATTGAGATAGGCTGTGTGGAGCTGGAGAACCGGCGCCTTACGGGCAAACGCTTTCATTGCTACTTGAACCCGGAAAGGGACATTGATGAAGGTGCTGCTGAAGTGCACGGCATCACCAGCGAGTTTCTGGCAGACAAGCCTCCGTTCAGACATATCGCTGCAGAGTTTCTGGCATTTATCGGTGATGCCGAACTAATCATCCACAATGCTCCCTTTGATGTTGGTTTTTTAAACGCCGAACTTGGCAGGCTTGATGGCCAGATAAAGATGATCGAGGACTACGCGCAGGTTATCGATACGCTGGTGATGGCGCGCAGGAAACACCCGGGCCAGCGCAACAAACTGGATGCATTGTGTAAGCGCTACGCTGTCGATAACTCGCATCGCGATCTGCATGGCGCTTTGCTGGATGCTGAAATTCTGGCAGAAGTTTATCTGGCCATGACTGGTGGCCAAACCGATTTGTCATTGGGTGTAGATGACAACAGCAGCGAGGAGCGCCAGATCCACACCAGGAAAATCGACCGCGGGCAATTGCTGCTTAAAGTTATCTGCGCTACTGATGCGGAGCTGAGTGCGCATGAACTGTGTTTACAGGCCATTGAGAAAATCAGCGGTAAACGCGCGACCTGGGCAAAATAATTTTTTCAGGATTCAGAATGACTGAAGTGGCGGTATATATAGTCCCGGATTGCAATTGTCAGGCTGATGACAGTTTTTTGTTATTTCATGAACGACAGCTGTTGATTCGTGGCAATAAATTTTTGTGGCAGAAGTCAGAATTGATTGCTGCAGGGCTGACGGGGTTCAATGGTCTGCTACTGGAGAAAGGCGAGCGCAATACGCTGGCGGCGGTGTTGGCAGCTGACGAAGCAGCGCTACTCAATGGTGATTTAGTTGCGACCCGTGAAATGCTGCTGCGCACTGGTGAACAGAACTTCAACCTGATCGGTCAGGGCACTCAGCTGATCACCTGGTATCAGTCTCATCGGTTTTGCGGATCCTGCGGCGTAAACACCGTGCCGCATCCCACACAACGTGCCTTGGTCTGCCCCAGCTGCGACGCCTGCTATTATCCGCGCATTAATCCCTGCGTGATTGTGCTGGTTACCCGTGGTGATCAAGTGCTGCTGGCTCGCAGCAGCCGCCCGGGGGCGAAGTTTTTCAGCTGTCTGGCCGGTTTTATGGAGATAGGTGAAACGCCGGAACAGACCGTCGCCAGAGAAGTGCGCGAGGAGGCGGGTATCGAAATCGAGAATATCCGTTATGTGCAAAGCCAGTCATGGCCTTTCCCCTCGCAACTGATGCTAGGGTTTTTTGCTGATTATAAATCAGGTGATCTCAATCCTGATCCGGAAGAGCTGAGCGAAGCGGACTGGTTTGAGGTTGGCAACATAACGGTGCCTGTTGCGCCTTCGTTGAGCGTAGCCGGGCAGTTGCTGGAGATTTATCAACAGTCCCTGAAAAAACAACCGATATTAAGTAAAGCAAAAACAGCCTACTGAATAAGCAGTAGCTGCACAGAGGAGGCATACTCTTGGAGTATCTGATCGAATACGGCCTGTTTCTGGCCAAAACAGCAACTATTGTCATCGCCATTATCGCGGTGCTTACGGTCTTGCTTTCGGCCACTGGACGGGGCAGAAGGCAGGCACATAAGGGCTCTATTCATGTCACTCATTTGAACGACGAGCTTGATGACCTGCGCGACAGCGTTAAAGCAGTGGTGCTCGACAGGCATGCCTGGAAGCTGTTACAGAAGCTGGAACGTAAGAATGAAAAGAAGGAAGATAAGGTCAAGCGCAAAAGTGTTGCCGGCAAGACTGAACGGGATCAGGATCGTCGAAAGCGGGTGTATGTGTTGAATTTTGATGGTGATATGGCCGCCTCTGAAGTGGAGTCACTGCGTCAGGAGATCACTGCAGTGCTGTCCATGGCAGAACCGTCTGATGAAGTCATGGTGCGTCTGGAAAGCCCGGGAGGCATGGTGCACGCTTATGGTCTGGCCTCGTCGCAGTTATTGCGAATTAAAGAGCAGAATATATCCTTAACCATCTGCGTGGATAAAGTGGCTGCCAGTGGTGGCTATATGATGGCCTGTCTTGCTGATCGACTGGTCGCTGCACCCTTCGCGATTCTGGGTTCAATCGGCGTACTGGTGCAATTGCCAAATTTCCACCGGGTGTTAAAGAAACATGAAGTGGATTACGAAACTATCAGCGCCGGTGAATTCAAAACCACGTTGACCACCTTCGGTGAAATTACTCAGAAAGGTCGGGACAAAGTTAAGGAAGATGTGGAGGAGATGCACGACCTGTTCAAGCAATGGGTGAAACAGCATCGTCCAGTGGTTGCTATTGATGAAATCGCTACGGGTGAAACCTGGGTAGGGCTGCAGGCAAAAGAGCGCAATATGATTGATGCCATCAGCACCAGCGATGAATGTATTATCGCAGCCTGCGAAGAAGCCGATGTGTATGAAGTGCGCTATGAAATCCGCAAAACCCTCAGCGATAAACTTGGCGTTGTGCTGCAAAGCACGGTTGACCGAACTGTCATGGGCTTATGGAAGCGCGTACGGGAAAGCCGTTACTATTCTTGATTCTGGAATTACTATGGAAAATTTGAAGTTTAAAGCACTACTCGTTAACGAAATTGCCACGGATGATAAGCCTGTTTACAAAGCTGATATTGTGGAACGTGAAGTCGCCGAATTGCCCGCTGGCGAGTTGCTGATCCGCGTTAAGTATTCATCACTGAATTACAAAGACGCTTTATCTGCCCATGGCAATAAGGGCGTCACCCGGCAATTCCCGCACACGCCAGGTATTGACGCAGCTGGTGTCATAGTAGAGTCCAGCGACTCGACATTTAAAGCGGGTGATGAAGTCATCGTTATTGGTTACGATCTGGGCATGAATACCAGCGGCGGATTTTCTGAATATATTCGAGTACCTGCTGGCTGGGCAGTTGCCTGTCCGCCGGGATTATCCCTGCGCGAAAGTATGATAATTGGCACGGCTGGATTTACCGCAGCCTTATGTATAGAGAAGTTATTGCAGAATAATCTTCAGCCCGAACAGGGCCCTGTACTGGTCAGCGGAGCTACTGGAGGAGTGGGAATTTTCGCAGTGGCTTTGCTTGCGCAACTGGGCTTTGACGTTGTTGCCTGTACCGGTAAAGCCGAACAGGAAACTCTGCTGCGCCAATTGGGTGCCAGCTCAGTGATTACGCGCTCAGAGCTTTCTGAGGCTTCTCCCAAACCCATGCTGAAAGAGCAGTGGGCAGGGGCTGTCGATGTGGCTGGTGGTGAATTATTGGCGAATATTATCAAGTCTTTGAAGTACGGTGGCAGTGTCGCCTGCTGCGGTCTGGTAGCCTCTCCACAGTTCGGCGCGACGGTGTTGCCGTTCATTTTACGCGGGGTTAATCTGCTGGGTGTTGATTCAGTAAATCTGCCATTGAGCAAAAAGCAGCAGATCTGGACGCAGCTTGCCGGCGCATGGAAGCTTACAAATCTGCAGGAATTAAGCAGTGAGATTGGTTTTGATCAGCTTAACGATCGCCTGGACAGATTGTACCGGGGAGAATCTGTTGGTCGCGTGGTGTTAGCGATTTAATACTGTGGTGTAAGCAGCTGCGAGGTTAGCAACTTTGGCTTAGGCACCGGACACTTCCGGGATTGCCTGGAGCTGTCGATTCACACACGACGCCGGAATAATGGCAGGGGACGATCAACGCTGCTCTGGTAGCCCTCGTGGAAATCCTCAAACGCGGACAGCGCGTGCTCCAGATTCTGATCTTCACGCATCGCAAACTCAGTGAAACCACAGCGCTGCATATAAAAAAGCTGATCGCGCAGAACGTCGCCAACAGCGCGTATATCGCCTTTGAAGTTCAAATTTTGACGCAGCTCTCTTGCGCTCGAAAACGGTCGACCATCTTTGAAGACCGGAAAGTTCAGCGCGATCATGTCCAAATAGCGCAGGCTGTCACCAAGCAGGGCAGGCAGTTCATGGCTGTCGAGCCAAACGGCGGTTTGACCACTGCGGTTCATTTGCTGTCCTTCCTGCTGCCACTGAAGCCAGCTCTGCAAAGGAATGATCAAATCATTGGCAGACAACTCCTGCATTTTTTCACTATCGACCTGTTTCAGAAGCACCCAGCTGTCCTCAACGATCTGCCTGTTTTTAATCAGTCTGAGCATAGACTTGTTCCTTGAATGGCTGCAGACCTATACGCCGATAAGTATCCACAAAAAGTTCATCGACCGTGCGATGTTCGCGATATACCGAGATGATTTTTTTAATCACTCCAGGAATCTCATCCTGTGCAAACGATGGCCCGATAACATCACCTAAAGCTGTGTAGTTATTTGCAGAACCGCCCAACGATATCTGATAAAACTCCGACCCTTTTTTGTCGACACCCAGGATGCCGATATTGCCGACATGATGATGGCCACAGGCGTTCATACAGCCGGATATATTTACTGACATCTGTCCGATATCCCGCAGCTCTTCATGACTGAAGCTGCGCTGAATCGCTTCAGCAATCGGAATGGACTTTGCATTTGCCAGTGAGCAGAAATCACCGCCGGGGCAGCAGATAACATCGCTTAACAAGCCACTATTATCTGAATGTAAGGACTGTGATTTAAGCGATTTCCACAGATCATAAAGATGATTTTTTTCAACGTCGGCAAGAATTACATTCTGCTCATGACTCACCCGCAGTTCGCCGAAACTGAACCTGTCAGTCAGGTCAGCGATGAAATTCAATTGGGCAGTACTGACATCACCCGGCGCCACGCCGGTTTCTTTAAGGGATACCGTGATAATCGCATAGCCTGGCACTCGATGAGCACTGACGTTTTGTTCCACCCAGTTAGCAAACAAGACGTCGCTGGTCAGCGCCACCGAGAGGGCTTCACTTTGCGCGGGCAACACTTTGTAGGGCGGTTCCCGGAAATAGCTTTTGCAACGATCAATCTCTTCCTGAATCAACGTCAATGGACCGTCTTTAAGGGCCAGCCACTCTTTCTCAACCTTGTCGCGGAACTGATCGGTGCCGGTCTCTCTTACCAGTATTTTAATGCGTGCCTTGAACTTGTTGTCGCGCCGGCCCTCGCGGTTATATACGCGCAGAATGGCGTCCAGATAAGTGAGCAGGTGTTTTTCCGGCAAGAATGCACGGATTTCTTTGCCAATTACTGGCGTGCGCCCCAGTCCTCCGCCTACCAGTACACGAAAGCCGAGTTCGCCTTTTTGGTTGTGTACAATGAACAGACCGATGTCATGCACCTGAGTGGCAGCCTGATCATCGACGGTGCCACAGACGGCAATTTTGAACTTACGCGGTAGATAGGCAAATTCCGGATGAAACGTGGACCATTGTCTGATCAGTTCGCAATATGGGCGGCTGTCAGCAATTTCGTTGACTGCGCAACCGGCAAACTGGTCAGTAGTGGTATTACGGATGCAGTTGCCGCTGGTTTGAATAGCATGCATCTCAACTTCTGCCAGATGCGCCAGAATGTCCGGCACATCTTTAAGATCGGGCCAGTTGAACTGAATATTCTGACGGGTGGTAAAGTGGCCATAACCTTTATCAAAATGATCAGCGATAAAAGCAAGCTTACGCATTTGACGTGACGACAACATGCCATAGGGAACAGCGATACGCAGCATAGGTGCCAGACGCTGAATGTACAGCCCATTCTGCAGGCGCAGCGGCAGAAATTCCTCGTTACTGAGCTCGCCCGTAAGGAAACGGTCAGTCTGCCCGCGGAACTGTTGCACGCGGTCGGCAAGCATTTGATGATCGTAGTGGTCGTATCTATACATAATGAAGCTTTTCCGCCTGCGAAATGGGGGCTGATTGTAAACAAATGACCTGTTATTTACCAGATGAGACCGGTGAGAACAAGGAAGCGATGCATTTGAGCTCAAATCGCATTTTATAACGCAATTTCACCCGCTTCACTTGATTCTGTGGCCACGGTCATTACAATGCCCCTCTTGAATCGGGCCTGTACACCGTGCAGGTAATTGAGAAGTCATTGAGAGAACTCATCATGAAGCAGAGCTACGAGCACGATAAAATCGACGACCACATTGAGACAGAAGATAACAGCACTGTGGACATGTTTGCTTTGCTAGGGTTGGTAGTAATCGTCGTTATTATGGCAGTCTACTTCGTCAGCCGGTGAACCTGCCGACTAAACACCGCTAAGAACCCATCTAACCAACAGCACCAGCAGCATAATGAAAATCAAAGTAAACACCAGCGCGGCAGCAATAAATCCGGTGATCGAGCCATGCTCGAAGTCGCGCTCTTTGTTAGCCGTATTCTGAACACCAAAACTGGCCTGCAGCACACTGATCATCATCCGCCAGAACGAAAGCTTCTTCCTGGTCTTCGTCTCTGGCGGGTTTTGATCGGATGGATCCTGCTGATTACTGCTCATGCTACTGTTCCAGAACTGCATTTAACCACCTGCAGGCTAATCTTAAGAAATCAGGTTTGGGCTTAACAGCTTCTCGGCCTGCGCAACGCTTATATTCATGCGTCGGGCAATAGCTTCAAGTTGGTCGGTATCAATTTTACCTACTGAAAAATAGCGTGATTGTGGATGAGCAAAGTAAAAACCACTGACACTGGCTGCCGGTGTCATCGCAAAATTTTCGGTCAGAGTCATGCCTATCGTGTTTTCGACATCCAGCAATCTGAACAGATCAGTTTTAGCGGAATGTTCAGGGCAGGCCGGATAGCCGGGAGCAGGACGAATCCCCTGATACTGCTCGCTGATCAACGCTGCAGTATCAAGTGATTCGTCGCTGGCATAGGGCCAGAACTCTTTACGCACTCTTTCATGCATCCGTTCGGCAAAGGCTTCCGCCAGCCGATCTGCAAGCGCTTTGACCATCAGTGAGCTGTAGTCATCGTTGGCCTGCTGGTATTTCACTGATAATTCATCGGCGCCAATCCCGGTGGTAACCGCAAAGCCGCCAAGATAATCGGGTACATCGCTGCCGGCAGGTGCAATAAAATCAGCCAGACAAAGATTGGGAATACCTTTGTCCTTGCGCGCCTGCTGTCGCAAGAAGTAGAAGGTTGTTAATTGTTCCTGCTGGCTTTCATCAGCATACACAACTACATCGTTTTCCTGCAGTTGTGCCGCCGGCCAGAAACCAACTACTGCCTGGGCACGCAACTGCTTGTCGCCGATAATCCGGGTAAGCATTTCCTGCGCATCTTTGAACAGATCACGGGCAGCCGATCCGACCACTTCATCCTGAAGTATTGCAGGGTATTTCCCAGACAGGCTCCAGGTAATAAAAAACGGTGTCCAGTCGATGTACGGAACCAGCTCTTCCAGCGGGTAATCATCAAACACCCGAGTACCCAGGAATGCGGGTGCAGTGGGGCGATAGTCACTACAATCGCTCTGCCAGGCGTTACGGTTGGCTTCCGGGTAGCTGATCAGGTTCTTGCGCTGGTCCCGGTTGGCCGAGCGTGCTCGAATGGTTTCATATTCAGCACGTACGCCGGCTACAAACTCATTGTTGCCCCCCGCCTGCAGTAGATTGCTGACCACCGTCACACTGCGTGATGCATCGGGTACATAGACAGTAACGTTATTACGGTAATTCTGCTCTATCTTCACCGCGGTATGTGCTTTGGACGTAGTTGCGCCACCGATAAGCAGGGGCAATTTGAGTCCAAGGCGCTGCATTTCTTTTGCGACATGGACCATCTCATCCAGTGAGGGGGTGATCAGCCCGCTGAGCCCGATAATATCGACTTTCTCAGCAATAGCGGTTTGCAGGATTTTATCGCAGGGCACCATGACACCGAGATCGACGATATCGTAGTTATTGCAGCCCAGCACCACCCCGACAATATTCTTGCCGATGTCGTGCACATCACCCTTTACGGTGGCGAGCAGGATTTTGCCTTTGGCTTTTGCTGCTGTGCCACTGCGCAGTTTTTCCGCTTCGATATAGGGCAGCAGCCAGGCAACTGCCTGCTTCATAACCCGTGCGCTTTTGACTACTTGCGGCAGGAACATTTTGCCGCTGCCAAACAGGTCGCCAACAATATTCATCCCGTCCATCAGCGGCCCTTCAATGACCTCAATGGGCTTGTCGAACAGCAACCTTGCTTCCTCGGTATCCTGTTCGATATAACGGGTCAGACCTTTGACCAGTGAATGGCTGATGCGCTCCTGCACAGCGCCTTCGCGCCACAGTAGATCCTCATGGCTCTCAACAGTGCCATCGCCGCTGTAACGCTGTGCAATCTCCATCAGACGATCAGTGCCATCAGGTCTTCGATTCAACACCACATCTTCAACGCGTTCTTTCAGTTCGGCTGGAATGCCATCGTAAACAGTAAGCTGGCCAGCGTTAACAATGCCCATGCTCAGACCGGCTTTGATGGCGTGATACAAAAATACCGAGTGGATTGCTTCGCGCACGCCGTCATTACCACGGAATGAGAATGAGACGTTGCTGACGCCGCCTGAAATCAACGCATGCGGCAGTTCGCGCTTGATGTATTCGCAGCTGCGGATGAAATCCACCGCGTAATTGTTGTGTTCTTCAATGCCGGTCGCAATCGCAAAAATATTCGGATCGAAAATAATATCTTCGGGAGGAAAACCGACTTGTTCAACGAGGATGTCGTAGCTGCGCTTACAGATGCTGCATTTCTTTTCATAGGTATCGGCCTGACCGGATTCATCGAATGCCATGACCACAACGGCCGCGCCATAGCGCAGACACAGGCGGGCTTTAGCGATAAAGTCGGCTTCGCCTTCTTTCAGGCTGATTGAGTTGACAATTCCTTTGCCTTGGATGCCTTTCAGACCTATCTCGATAACTTCCCATTTGGAGGAGTCGATCATAATGGGTACACGGCTGATATCCGGCTCGCCGGCGATCAGGCGCAGAAATTTATCCATCGCCGCCGCCGAGTCGAGCATGCCTTCGTCCATGTTGATATCAATGATCTGAGCGCCAGACTCCACCTGCTGCAGGGCGACATCAAGGGCAGCGGTGTAATCTTCGTCCCGGATCAGCCGGGCAAAGCGCTTGGAACCAGTGATATTGGTTCTTTCGCCGACATTGACGAACAACGAGTCTGCTGTGATTGTGAACGGCTCCAAGCCGCTCAAACGGCAGGCAACAGGCAGTTCGGGTAGCAGACGCGGGGCATGCCGTGACACGGCATCGGCGATAGCGCGGATGTGCTGCGGGCGGGTGCCACAACAACCACCAATGATATTAATAAAACCACTCTGCGCGAATTCATCCACGATCGCGGCCATTTCGGCAGCACTCTGATCATATTCACCGAATGCGTTCGGCAGACCGGCATTGGGGTGGGCGGACACAAAGGTGTTGGCGATCTGCGAGATTTCTTCAATATGTGGACGCAGTTGCTCAGCACCCAGTGCGCAATTGAAACCGATTGAAATTGGTTTTGCATGGGCAACTGAATTCCAGAATGCCGCTACTGTCTGGCCGGATAAGGTGCGACCGCTGGCATCGGTAATGGTTCCGGAGATCATCAGGGGCAGTTCGATGCCAGTGAGCTGCATGGCTTCCTGCACTGCAAATATCGCGGCTTTAGCATTCAATGTGTCGAACACAGTTTCGATCAGCAGGATATCCGCGCCGCCCTTTATCAAGCCTTCGGCCGAGCGCACATAATCTGCAACCAGTTCATCAAAGGTGACATTGCGATAACCGGGATCGTTCACATCGGGCGATATTGATGCAGTTCTGCTGGTTGGGCCCACAACGCCGGCCACAAAGCGCGGCTTGCCCGGAGTCTGCTGATTAACTTCATCGCAGCACTGTCGTGCTAGCCGTGCGCCTTCAAAATTTAACTCATAAGCCAGTTCCTGCAGCTGATAATCAGACTGGGAGACGGCGGTTGAATTGAAGGTGTTGGTTTCTAAAATGTCTGCGCCAGCCTCAAGATAGGCCAGATGAATCTCACGGATTATGTCAGGGCGGGTGAGGGTGAGCAGATCATTATTACCGCCAAGGTCACTGCTGTGAGACTGGAAACGCTCACCACGAAAATCAGCTTCACCGAGCTTGTGCGCCTGAATCATCGTGCCCATAGCACCATCAAGAATGAGAATACGTTTTTGAAGAGCTTTAAGCAGTAAGTCACGTGACGGGCGATAAATCATGGAGAGCATTCCTGTTGCGCCGGAAAAAGAGCGTAATTCTAGCAGAAGTGAGTTGCCCATGAATGCTGAATTTGCCTGAATATCCTTGCCAATTTCCTAAAGCGCAGGATCAGTTGGGGTTCGAACAGCCGATCAGGCAGAATAACCAAGTAAAATACTCCAGTATTTAATTCCAAATTAACATAGCGTACACTACGCGCCGTAAGCAAAAATTTATCCTCGGACGGCAACTATGATCAGCATTACAGAATCAGCGCAGGAATACCTGGCAGAACTGTTAAAGAAGCAGAACTGCGACGATATCGGAGTTCGGGTATTTATTCTTGATCCGGGTACCCCGAAGGCCGAAACCTGCATTTCATTCTGCCGCCCTGGTGAGCAGCAGGAAGATGATGAATCAAAACCCTATAACGCGTTTACTGCATGGATGGAAAAACGCAGCATCCCGTTTCTGGAAGGTGCCATCGTTGATTATGCTAAAGACGAGATGGGTGGGCAACTGACCATTAAAGCGCCAAACTCCCGCCTGCCGCAGGTACGTGAAGACAGCCCATTGGAAGATCGAATTAACTACATCCTGTATAACGAAATCAATCCGTCGCTGGCATCACATGGCGGTGTGGTGTCGCTGGAGGAGATTTATGAGGACTCTATCGCGGTACTGAAATTCGGCGGTGGCTGCCAGGGTTGCGGGATGGTTGATGTAACATTGAAAGAGGGAGTGGAAAAAACGCTGCTCGAACAGATACCACAATTAACCGGCGTGCGCGACAGTACTGACCACTCCAACAGAGAAAATGCTTATTTCAAGTAGTAGCTGCTCAAGCATCCCGTCGCTGTTTAAACAAGCTCAGCGGCATAACGCTGGGCGAGTCTGGTATAGAGCAAATCCTGGTACGCGGCATCTTGCGGATTTAATTCCTGCATGATGTCGACAAGATGTTCATTATCCTCTCTGTCCTGCCAGATCTTCCGGTAAGTGCCTTCTTTATAGCCATGATCCTGACGAAAAAAGTTAAGCACGTTTTTGCTGACATACTGTGCATAAACGTCCTGCCAGCCTAACTGACAATCGCTCATAATGGCGGCAAACAGGCCAATTTCGACGCGTCGGGAAACGCTGGTACCTATAAGCAGTTCGAGCTTCTCCAAGGTGGTAAGCTGGTTTATCTGATATACACGGGCATCGAAGATTAACTCTGCTTCTGCATCATCCACTGCAATCTGAGCCATCAACACCTTGAAAGCATTTTCTTCATTGTCAGTATGCGTCAGCAGCAGTTCTGAGAGCATGAAGTGCCAGATATCAATCAGCTCCATTTGCAGCTGAGGCAGATCCATGGTCTGCTTTTTCCACCACTTCCAGCCATGGTGTTCGATCGCTTCCGCCGCCTCAATGACCA
>JBDNGQ010000023.1:0-5942 GCA_041689205.1 Pseudohongiellaceae bacterium
ACACATTTCTGATCGAGCAGATCAATGCGAATGCGGTTATGCGCATCGGTCTGCACCGGCACCAGTTGACGTCGTCCGATGCCAAGGATGTCGGCGGCTTTGTTCAGAGAATAATGACCGCGTTCAGAAACCAGCACGACCAGACCTTTATAGCCATAGTGCATAAGTCCTGCCGCCAAACCTTCCTGGCCCAGTCCGCCAAATCCTTCGCGTGGGTGCAGCACATTATTGCGGGCGGCCCACAGCGCCGTCAGATTAGCGATGGTGCCACCCGAGCAGAAACTGCCGATGGCATGGGCCGGGTCATGCATCCACTGGCCGTAGAAGTCTGTGTCACGCTGATAAATTAAATGATGGATCATGCCGATAACCTGGCGCTCCAGCGGGGTAAACGCCTTGGAGGTTTCAACTTTAACCAGATTCTGGTTCAGGGCCATCATGATGCGGGACAGGGGCAGCATAAAATAAGGCAGAGCTGATGCCATATGGCCGACGAAACTGGGCGAGGAGATATGCACCGACTGTGCAACCAGCTTGTCGAGCAGGAACTGAATCTGATCAGATACAAATGTGGGTTGATCGGGGATTATCGGGTTGGAAAAGTCTTCCTCAATCGCACTCAGATCACGTTCAGAGGCGACAATATGATCCTGGAGAAAACCAGTGAGATTCTGTGAGATCGATTGGTCTATTTTGCCGAGCGTTGAATCGGGCGCTTCCGGAATCGTGAAAATCCGGTACAGACTCTCAAGGCTGGCTTCCGCCAGTTTTTTACTTTCAGTCATCGTGGGTGTATCCCCGTCACACAGTGGCGTTGCAGTGCTGTGCCGCTAAAGGCCAGGCATTATAGAGTAATTGCTCAATAAGTGAAATGTACTCAAAACAGCACGTCTGGATCATTAATGAAGTTGACACGCACGGCTCAGGCGGGCAAGATCAAAAAGAAACAGGACGCCTGCTGCAGGAGAATAAACTGAGGGACCAAAACAAATGCTGGAATCGAGTTTAATCCGTTATGTCTAAAAATTTCAGTTTGCTGAGAATTTGCAGTTTATTGTCTATGATGATGATGATGACTGTCCTGGCGCACGCCCAGAACCCCAAAGATTTCCCTCGCGCCGCAGAGCTTGAACCAGCTATCAAATTCTGGACCCGCATCTACACTGAGGTCGATACAGGCAGCGGTTTTATCCATGACTCAGTCAATCTGGCAATAGTCTATAAACGAGTCGACTATGATCGCCCGCAAATAGAACTGCAGCGTAAACGCATCAGTGAGGACCTGCAGATATTGGCCAGCGGCAAACGCACTGCTCTGAGCGGACACCAGCAACAGATCCTCGAAGTATTCCCCGCCGGTGTGTCGAATGCTGTTCTGGCTGAAGCAGCAAACAATGTGCGATTCCAGTTGGGCCAATCTGATCGCTTCGTCGAAGGGTTGATCCGCTCCGGAGCCTACCGCCAGCATATTGATCGCGTCACCACAGAACGTAATCTGCCAGCTGAGCTCGGCGCCTTGCCGCACGTTGAATCTTCCTTTCACCCTGGTGCTTATTCGCATGTTGCCGCTGCCGGAATGTGGCAATTCATGAAGACCACCGGCCAGCGCTTCATGCGTATCGACCACATTGTTGATGAGCGCATGGACCCCTACACGTCGACAAATGCAGCCATGAGTCTGCTGGAATATAACTACAGTGTGCTGGGCAGCTGGCCGCTGGCGCTGACCGCATACAATCATGGTGTAGGCGGCATCAGCAGGGCAGTTCGTGAGACGGGCTCAGATCGTATTGAGGATATCATCGCCAATTATAAAGGCCGTAATTTTGGATTTGCAGGCCGTAACTTCTACCCGCAGTTTTTAGCGGTTATTGATGTGGAAAAGCAGGCTCAGGCCTTGTTCGGCATTCTGCAGCTGGATTCTCATCCTGAATACGAAGAGTTTGAAATGGAAGCGTATTTGGAGGCCAGGATGCTGGCCTCAGCATTAGGTATCACCGTGGAGCAGCTGAAATTTGATAATCCTGCCATTCGACCGATTGTCTGGGAGGGCGGTAAACGCATCCCCAGAGGCTATACCGTTAAAGTCCAGCGCAAATCTCTGAGCCAGGGCCTCGCCAGCCTGATGGCGGCAATCCCTGTATTGGAGTTGCACACCGTGCAGACACCTGATCTGGCTTATGTGGTGCAGCGTGGTGACAGTCTTTCCGGTATCGCCAGCCGATTCAAGACTTCAGTAGCGCAGCTGATGTCCTTTAATCAACTTCGCGATGCACACCGTCTTCAGATTGGACAGAACCTGCTGTTACCGCACGATAACCCGACGGCTGCAGCAAGCAGCACAATCGCCAGCGTCCCTTCGGCCATTCGACCTGAAACCGCAGCCGTGGCACCTGCGGCGCAGGGGCGACCTGCTGCGTATGAAGTCAGACGCGGAGATACGGTATCAACCATTGCACAACGCTTCAGCATTGCTGAAAGTGAATTACTGCAGATCAACAGCATAGCTGACCCGCACAAAATCTACCCCGGCCAGCGACTGGCCTTGCGAGGTGACAACCAGCCCACTCTGCAGACGGTTGCATTTACCGCCATTGCAGATAATGCAGTGCGTGCTGAGCGTATGGATGAGCCCATCGATGCAGTGGCGATTGAACCGTTGATTGATGTGGTGGCCAGCAGCGAGCAGGCAGGCCGCGAGCTGGCTGCCGATCCTTCTGATTATGGGGTAAGGCTGAGCGATAATTCCATTGAAATACAAGCTACTGAGACATTGGGACACTATGCAGACTGGCTGGGAGTTAATTCAGCCGATATTCGTCGTTGGAATAATCTGAATGCTCGGCGACCCGTAGTGGTGGGAAATCGACTGATATTGAATTTCAGCAGCCGCAACGTGCAGGAGTTTGAGTTAAAGCGTCGGCAATATCACATTGCTCAGCAGGAAGACTTCTTCCGCAATTATCGTATCCAGGAACTGGACCAGTATACGATTGCGGCCAACGACAATATTTCTACCCTGGCCAGACAAAAATATTCAGTGCCTCTGTGGTTGCTGCGCCAATATAATCCGGACATGGATTTCAGTACCCTGAAAATCGGCCAGAAGGTCGTCTTCCCGGTGTTGGAATCCGTGCAGGCCGAAGGGCAGTCGTAAGTGCTAAGGGTGATTGTAAGGACGGTCCCGAGCACAGCTTAAACGTAAGTGCCGCTCAATCGCTTAGCTCGGCAATTGCATCAGATAGCAAACCGATCGCCAGAGCATATTTAAACGACGGGTTATAGCGCATCAGTGAACAGAAATTTCGATATACCAGGTAACCCTTATCGTCGCCCTCATCACCAATAATCAAGGCTGCTGGCAGATTTCTGGCCGGCAGCGCAGTCCCATCGTCACGCCGCACGCCCAATTCCTGCCAGGCGCTCAGAGTTCGCCAGACGCCAAGTGTCTCATAGCGCCGGCAGGCTGCATCCGGACTCAGTCCTTCACTTTGCAGCGCCGGTAAGGCCTGCTCGCCGCTGGGTGGCAGGCTTACTACTCGGCCCCATGTCTGATCGTCGCGCCAGCCCGTGGCCTTGAGGTAGTTGGCGACCGAACCGATCACATCCGGTCCCATGCTCCACAGATCGCGACGCCCATCGCCATCCTGATCGACAGCGAGTTGCAGATAGCTGCCTGGCATAAACTGTGGAAAACCCAGTGCTCCTGCCCACGAACTCTTCATCATGTCTGCGGTCGCATAGCCTTTATCAACAATTTCGAAGGCGGCAAATAATTCGTTACGAAACTGAGAGCCGCGGCGCCCGTCATAGGCAAGAGTGGCAACCACACTAAACAGGGACTGATCTATCGGAAAGGTGCCGTAGTTACTTTCCACGCCAAGAATAGCAAGCACAAAGCGCGGCTGCACACCATGCGCACTGGCCGCTGCATTAATCACCCCGTTTTCATCATGCAGCAATTGCTGGCCATTTTCGATACGCCAAGGACTCACACGGCGCAGGTAGCGCTCATAAGTATCCACAAATTCAGGCTGGCTGCGGTCGGCTTGAATCACCTGGCGCTGTAACTCAATGGTTGGCAATATTTCATCCAGCGTCGATTGCCTGATTCCTCGGGCCAGCGCATCACCTTCAAAACTGTTGAGGAATTCCTGGAACGCAGCACCATCGTCAACTTCAGTTTGCTGGGCAATAACTGTTGCACTGAGCAACAGGCTGCTGCAAAGCGCAAGGTTCCTTAAGTTGGCTTTCAACCGGTCTGTTGGACTGTTTGCGGTGCGGCTGGATCTGCTATTTGTCATCGGAACTCCAATCGGGCTTGCTTCATACTTTCGGTCTGAACTGACTTTAGCCGCCTCATGCATGGCAGACAAGGGTTTTCTCAGTGACTATCAAAGCTGCTGTGTTCTGCTGCTGCCGATGCCAGTAATTCGCAAAATAAGGCCTCATAACGATCTGTCAGCTGTGACTGACGGAACTGCGCAATCTCTGCGCGTGGCAAGGGCACGGTGGCGAGTTTAGCTGCCGCCAGAGTCTGCAGCGCTGTCAGCGCCGATGCCGCTGCTAACGTATTGTCAGCACTGGCGGAGTACAGAAAATCAGCGCTGAGATATTCTGGATAAACCAGCCGGGCAGGGGCCAGGGGTGTGCAGCCACAGGCGATGCCCTCCAGCAGTGCCAGTCCCTGGAAGTCATGGTCGGCGGTTGATAAAACCACATCAGCAGCACGCAATAACGCCACATAGTCCCTGCGCTCAGGCAGATATCCGCAGTGCCCCGGCACTATATTGACGTGCTGGTAGTAGCGCGCGAGTTTTGCAGATATTTCGATAAACTGTGCCGGTGAGCGTCGAAATCTTTCACCGAGCAGGTGCAGGCGGAAGCTGACATCTGCCGCAATCAGCGCATCGACGATGGCCAGCAGTAACGCTGGTCCTTTATCGTACTCCCAGCGGTGGTTCCAGATGATATTCAGTATTTCCGGCTCACGGCTATCGCCATCTGCAGTATTGTCAAACAGCTCATCGGCCATCGGTACTGCCAGCACCTGCGCATGCTGCAGTCTTTCGAGCAGATTGGCAGGGACATGATCAGGCATTTTTTTGAGCAGTTTGCGCGCACCGCTGAGGAAACTCTGACGATTCCACTCGCTGTTAAACACCAGTCTGTCAGCACAAAGGGCCGTATAAAGATTCAATATCTGCGGTTCAACGCTGACAAACTGTTGCTCACCAATCGGATAGGCGAACTGATTTTCATGGCAGTACACAAGAGTGGGCAGTCTGGCCAGCTCTGGCACGAAGCCGCGCAATGCAGACAGATCAACCATTGAAGTGACTACTAAAAAGTCATAGTTGTCAGTCAGTAGTCTGCGGTGGTTAAATGCCCAGCTCAAACTGTTGCCGCGGATTCGCCAGGCAAAATTACGTGGTGGCAGTGTCAGAACAGTCCAGTCAATATCTGGAAACATGGTCAGCAGACTTTGCCGCCACAGGCGATGGCTGATTGCATCATAGGCGGAAAGCAGCAGGGCTTTACGAGCAGGTTTATTCAAGGCAAGCTCTGAAACAGTTCAGAAAACCAGTTAGCAGAGAGATTTTTCATAATGAATTATTCCGGACAGCAAAACCATGCAATCTAGCGATGAAGTACTGCTCGGTCAATCGCTTGCCGAACTGCTCGATACCTTACCCCCGAAAATAAGTTCGCGGCTGTTCGAATGGGCCGCTTCTGCGCCGCACTCAATCGCGGTGCGCGATCATAATGGCAACGTCAGTACTTATGCAGAGCTGGCCGGCCAGGTGCGTGATGCCCAGAAGAGGTTGCAGAATCTTGGCATAGCAGCGGGCGACCGGGTGCTGCTGATTAATGAGAATTGTGTGACGCTGACGGTGTTGATCCTTGCTCTGAGTGAGCTGGATGCGTGGTCGGTGGTCGTC
>JBDNGQ010000024.1:0-16362 GCA_041689205.1 Pseudohongiellaceae bacterium
GGCTGTAACCCCGGATGAAACATGCCATTATTCTTTTTGCCTTGATCGGATAAGAGGCAAGCGGAGCAAACAAATGAATCCAACGCAATTTCTTGAACAGTTCTGGCATAAGAAAGGATTAAAACTCTTCTCCGGATTCTCCCAGCCGGTTTACCACAATATTCAGGGTCTTTTGAACGGCCGCAAATATAACAAGCGCAGCTATGGCGGCATGATTCGCCATACCGAAGCAGCGATGTTGACGCGCTGGGCCAGCCAGGTGCCTGAAGGGGGAGTCATTGTTGAAATAGGTTGTTATGGCGGCTTATCCACCAGTTATCTGTTGAGTGGGCTAAAAAAGAAAGGCGGGCACATTTATGGAATCGATCCCTTTGCCCGTGATCTGAACAAGCAGGCGGATCTTACTGACAATCACGTTTCACTTGAGGGCAAACCCAGCAAAGCTCTGGTGGAGCAGCGTC
Organism: Pseudohongiellaceae bacterium; assembly: GCA_041689205.1. Classification (GTDB taxonomy): domain Bacteria; phylum Pseudomonadota; class Gammaproteobacteria; order Pseudomonadales; family Pseudohongiellaceae; genus JAVVEG01. Next base: position 462 of record JBDNGQ010000024.1, read on the forward strand.
TGGAGAACAATGGTTTCAAAGGCCTGTTCACGCTGATCGAGGGCTTTTCTCAGGAAGCGGCACGGGATTGGAATCCTGCCGTGAAAATTGATTTCCTCTGGATAGATGGAAATCACGAACAGGCATACCAGGATTTTAAGGATTTTGAGATTCATTTGAATCCGGGTGCCCGCGTAGCGGTGCATGACGCCCATCCCCGTTATGGCTACATGACGGTGGTCAATGACGTGCGCAAAATATTCGCGGAAGGAAAGTGGTCGGACATGGAAATGGTAAAAAGTATCATTACCGGGTTGCGCCGTGGTACGTAGATTGATCGTTTAATTTCGCGCAGAGGTCTGGTGAGAGTCAACTCGTGCGCGATGGACTTTGCCAGTGAGGGCGTTTATCCTGATTGTAAGCGAACGGTCCAGCATGATGATTCTCTGGACATTTTTTCACGATGATTTCGGAGCACATTATGATTTCGGATCGATCAATAAAAATTACCAATTCTAAGAAAACCCTGCTTGTTACATCGCTGTTCTTGTTGAGCGCCTGCAGTGAACCTGCATCACAAATCACGCCCCCTGGCAGTGAAGACCCCGACTTCCGTTACAACACTCAGATCCGCTGGACCAGTTACGGCATCCCCCATGTGAAAGCCGACGACTGGGGCAGCCTTGGCTATGGATTTGCCTACGCCACCGCGCGTGATGCCATCTGCACCATCGCCCGCGACGTGCTGATGGTCAACGGTGACCTGTCGCGACAGTTCGGTCCCGAGGATAGCAATCTCAACAGTGATATTTTCCATCGCGCCGTGCTTGATGAGGCGATGATTAAAAATTTCCGCGATGGTCAGAGCGAACGCAGCAATGAATTTTCGGCTGGCTATATTGCAGGATATAACCGCTATATCAACGATCATATGACTGATCTGCCTGAGGCATGTGCCGGTGCCAGTTGGGTGCGTGCGCTGACCGAAACTGACGTGGATAAGCTGACCATTGGTGTCGGCATACGCTATGGCCTGGGTCGCTTCCAGCGCGAAATGGCTAATGCGGCCCCGCCCGGGGAAGCCGTTGCCAGCCTGGACAGCGACTTTGAAATTGCCGCCGGCATAGGCAGCAATGCAGTAGCGATGGGCCGTGATGTCACCGAATCAGGCCGTGGTCTGCTGCTGGGCAATCCGCACTATCCCTGGCAGGGTTCATCCCGCTTTCATATGATTCACACCACTATTCCCGGCGAACTAGACGTGATGGGAGTGAGCCTTTACACCACCAGCCGTATCGCTATTGGTTTTAATAAAGACGTTGCCTGGTCGCACACCGTTTCTACCGGCTTAAGATCGACCTTGTATGCACTGGAGCTTGATCCGGAGGATCCAACCCGTTACCGCTATGGCAATGAGTACCGCGACATGGTGCGCACGACAATCGCGGTTCCTGTATTGAATGCCGAAGGCGGCTCCAGCATTCAGGAACGCGAAGTCTATATGTCGCATTACGGGCCGATGGTGGTTTCCAACCAGTTGCCCTGGACGGCAGAGCGCGCCTTTGCCATTCGTGATGTGAATCTTTACAACGACCGCGCTGCGGATACCTACGACGCGCTGAACCGGGCGGCTAATATTGATGAGGTTGAGGCTGCGCTGAGTCTGCATGGTGTGTCATGGACCAATACCATCGCGGCAGATCGCGATGGCACCGCATTTTATGCCGACATCAGCGTGGTGCCGAACGTCGATGCTGAGCTGATCAACAGCTGTCGCACTGACGCAGATGGCAGCGCCGGCAGTATGATTATCCTGGACGGCAGTAATCCAGGCTGCGAATGGCGCAATGAACCAGGTTCAGCCATTCCTGGCGCGATGCCACCGGCTGCGATGCCGCGGATTCGCCGCAATGACTACGTGCACAATGCCAACGACAGTTACTGGCTGAGCACGCCCCGGCAGCCGCTGGAAGGTTATTCGCCGATCATCGGTGCTGAGCGCAACCGAGTCAGCCTGCGGACCCGGGCCGGGCTGAGTTTTATTGAAGAAGCACTGGCGACGGGCGAGAAAATGCAGCCTGGACACCTGGAACAGATGCTGTTCAGTCATCGGCATTTTGGCGCTGAGCTGTTTCTGGATGACCTGTTAAGCGTATGCCAGGGCGCGACCGACCCGGTAATGGTCGACGGCACTGAGGTGGATGTGTCGGCCTCCTGCGCGGTACTGGCAGCCTGGGACAGGCGCGCAGACATAGACAGTCGTGGCGTTCACGTCTGGCGCGAATTCTGGCGTCAGGCGGCCCGCATTGAGGGTTTGTACGAGATTCCGTTTGATGCCGCTGATCCGGTGAATACGCCGCGGGATCTGGCCACGGGCAATGCTGAAGTAGCGCAGGCCTTGTTAATGGCGCTGGCTAATTCGCAAGTAATGTTTGAGACCCATGGCATCGCGCTTGATGCGGAGTTGGGCAGTATTCAATTTGAACCGCGCAATGATGAGCGTATTCCAATACCGGGCGGCGATGGCGGGGCGGGGATGTGGAGCGTTATTTCCAGTCAGTTTCAGCAGGACAAAGGCGGCTACAGCCCAATCAACGCTGGCAACAGTTACATTCAGGTGATTGGCTGGGACAGCGATGGCAGGGTGGACCCGAGCGCTATTTTGACCTACTCACAATCCGAAGACCCACGCTCACCGCATTTCGCCGACCAGACCCGGGTTTACTCTCAGAGTCAGTGGTTGAGTCTGCCATTCTATGAGGAAGAGATTGCTGCCGATCCGAATCTGGTGACGCTGGTGCTGACCGAGTAACCTTGTACTGAGCCCTTGTATTGAACCCTTGTATTGAACCCAGGTATTGAACAAGAGCCTGTAGAGCTTGCGGATCCCGTTGCTGACTTAGGTCGGCGACGGGCAGTTTCACCTCAGAATACCGTCACGGTTCCTCCGTGGCGGCAGGAGAAAACGCATGACAGCTGATCTTCGTACTACCAGTGAGTCCGATATTTATCCCAATCCCATGCAGACGGATGGCTTTGAATTTGTCGAATACGCCACCGATGATCCCCAAGCCATGGACCAGCTGTTTCGTCAGCTTGGTTTCACTGCCATTGCTCGCCACAAATCTAAACAGGTAATCCTGTATCGGCAGGGCGATATTAATTTCATTCTCAACAGCGAGCCGGACAGTTTCGCCGAGGCGTTTGCGCGCATGCATGGTCCATCGGCCAATGCGATGGCCTTTCGCGTCAAAGATGCCAGCGCGGCCGTAAGCCGGGCCCGCGCACTGGGAGCGGAAATTGTTGAGGCCAGAAATAACCCCGGCGAACTGAACATCCCTGCCATCCGGGGTATCGGCGGCAGCCTGCTCTATCTGGTGGATCAATACGGTGAGACCGGCAGCATCTACGATCATGATTTTGATTATCTGCCGAGTGTGGATCGGCATCCTGAGGGTGTTGGTCTCAGCTATCTGGATCATCTGACCCATAACGTGCAGCGCGGCAACATGGATAAATGGGCCGGCTTTTATGAGAAGTTTTTCAACTTCCGGCAGATCCGTTACTTCGATATTGAGGGCCGCCTCACTGGCCTTAAATCCCGTGCGATGACCAGCCCCTGCGGCAGCATTCGGATTCCGATCAATGAGTCGGTGGACGACAAATCGCAGATTGAAGAGTTCCTGCATGAATACAAAGGCGAAGGCATTCAGCATATCGCGCTGGGCGCAGCGGATATTTATCGCTCGGTGGCGTTGATGCAGCAGGCCGGTATGAGCTTTCTGGACACACCGGATACCTATTACGAGAAAATTGACGAGCGGCTGCCGGGCCATGGCGAGCCACTGGAGTTGTTGAAGAAATTGCGTATTCTGGTAGACGGGGCACCGGACAGTGAGGCTGGCAAAGGAGATGGCGGTTTGCTGCTGCAGATATTTACCAAAACTGTTATCGGTCCGATTTTCATAGAGATCATTCAGCGCAAGGGCGACGAAGGCTTCGGCGAGGGGAATTTCCGCGCCTTGTTTGAGTCGATTGAGGAAGATCAGGTTCGCCGTGGGGTGCTTTGATGAAACACTGGATATCCTTTCCACGCACCGCCGGCATCTGGTCCAGGCAGGCACACTGCGATCTGCCTGAAGGCAGTTACGAGCGGGAGTTTGGTAAGGAAGGTTTCTTTGGCCCCGTGAGCCATATCCATCATGCGCACATGCCTACCGGCTGGACTACATGGGAAGGTGAACTGCGCCCACGCGCGTTCGACACCACCACCCTGCAGACTGATGCGGGCTGTCCTCTGCAGGCAGCGGTGCTGCTGCACAATGCGCATTTCTCTTTGCGCATCTGGAAAACCAGCGGCAATATGGATCATCTGGTCAGCAATGCCGATGGCGATGAGCTTTTGTTCGTGCATGCGGGCGCTGGCGATCTTTTTTGTGACTTCGGGCACCTTTCCTTCAGCGAAGGCGACTACATCATGCTGCCGCGCAACAGCCTGTGGCGAGTGGAGTGCAGTGAAGCCAGCATTTTTCTGCTGATGGAAGCCACCAATGACAGCTACCGTCTGCCGGACAAAGGTATTCTGGGTGAGCAGGCTATTTTTGATCCAACGGCGCTGGTTACGCCGGAGTTGAACGAAAAATTCAAGGCTCAGCAAGGTGAGCACGAGACTCATGTGCTGGTAAAGCGCGGTGAGCGTCGGGCTCAGCTCACCTATCCCTTCAATCCCCTGGATGCCATCGGCTGGCACGGCACTAACCTGCCGGTGCGGATCAACTGGCGCGATATTCGCCCAGTGATGAGCCATCGTTATCATATTCCGCCCTCGGTGCACACCACCTTTGTCAGCTCGCGCTTTGTGGTCTGCACGTTTGTGCCGCGCCCAATTGAAAGTGACCCGGGTGCTCTCAAGGTGCCTTTTTTCCATTCCAATACCGACTACGACGAAATACTGTTCTATCACGCCGGGGATTTTTTCAGCCGCGACAATATTCATGCCGGCATGCTGAGTTTTCACCCCTGCGGCTTCCCGCACGGGCCGCATCCGAAAGCTTTCGCGGCAGGCAGTAAAGGCAGCAAAACGCACACCGACGAGGTAGCGGTGATGATAGATACGCGCGATGCAGTGCAACTGGGAGAAGCCAGCCGCAGCATTGAGGTTGCCGATTACGTTAACAGCTGGAAGAAATTGTAGTTACAGTGAGCCTTGAACAAGAGCCCCAGAATTCTGGAAGAAGTTAACAAAGGATCTGCTGATGAAACTTGCAAGTTTGAAGCAGGGCGGCCGCGACGGCAGCCTGATTGTGGTCAGTCAGGATCTGACTCGGGCCATTGCCTGCCCGCAGATTGCCGCAACCCTGCAACAGGCGCTGGATAACTGGTCAAACGCCGCACCGCGACTGCACGCCTTGTACCGCAAGCTCTGCGCAGATGACGCGCTAAAGGAATCATTCCCCTTCGATCCACAGCAGCTGGCCTCGCCGCTGCCAAGGGCTTACCAGTTTCTGGATGGCTCCGCCTATGTGAATCATGTCGAACTGGTGCGCCGTTCACGCGGCGTGGAAATGCCGCAGAGCTTCTGGACAGACCCACTGATGTACCAGGGTCTCTCGGACAGCTTTCTCGCGCCGCAGGAGTCGATGCCTTTTATCAATGCTGACGATGACTGGGGCGCTGACTTCGAAGGTGAGATTGCTGTTATCACCGATGATGTGCCGATGGGGGTTAAGCTGGAGGACGCTGAGCAACACATCTGTCTGGTACTGCTGTGCAACGATATTTCGCTGCGCCTGCTGGCCGCGCAGGAGTTGCAGAAAGGTTTCGGTTTCGTGCAGTGCAAACCGGCCAGTTCCTTCTCTCCGGTAGCGGTCTGTTTGGCGGAACTGGGGCAGCACTGGCGCGACGGTCGTCTGCAACTGCCGCTGCGCTGTTCCCTCAACGGCGAGCTGTTTGGTGAGCCTCACGCCGGCACCGATATGGTGTTCAATTTTCCGCAGCTGATTGTGCATGCGACTAAAACTCGCCGACTGCTGGCTGGCACAATTATCGGCTCAGGCACCGTATCCAATCGCGAGCGTGGTGTTGGCTCTTCCTGCATTGTTGAACGACGCACTATTGAAACACTGGAAAACGGCAAAGCCAGCACTCCGTTTTTGCGCTCAGGTGATCGTGTCCATATGGAGGTGCTGGACAGTTCCGGTCACAGTATTTTTGGTGCCATTGAGCAGGAAGCCGTGTCCTGCCAAGCGCCCTATAAACAGACAATAGGAGCGTAGTAGAAATTATGGAATTATTCACCTACTACCGCTCGTCGGCCTCCTACCGAGTGCGTATCGCTTTGAACCTGAAAGGACTGAACGCAGAATATATCCCGATCAATCTGCTCAAGCTGGAGCAGCGTGCGCCGGACTACGCCGTGCAGAATCCTCAGCAGTTGCTGCCTGCGCTTATTACCGAAGACGATTTTGATTCGGGTTTTGAACACTTTACCGGGGGAAGTTCTGATCAACGGTCTGAGCCCGGTACTGAAAAAACAGCAACACTCACCCAATCGCTGGCCATCATGGAATATCTGGATGAACGCTACCCAAACCGGCCATTGCTGCCGAGGGGGGCAGCGGCGCGAGCGCGGGTGCGTGCTCTGGCACAGGCTATCGCCTGCGAAATTGCGCCGCTGAACAATTTGCGCGTGCGTAATTACCTGACTCAGGAAATGGGTCTGAACGACGAACAGAGCCTGGCCTGGAGCCGCCACTGGATTGCCATTGGTTTCAATGCGGTGGAAGCGATGCTGCAGCAGCCCCAGACGGGAACCTACTGCCATGGCGACACGCCAACTCTGGCCGATTGCTGTCTGGTGCCACAGGTCTACAACGCCCGCCGCTTTGAATGCGATATGACCCCTTACCCACTGATCTGTCGGATTACTGCGGCCTGTGAACCCCTGCAGGCATTTGTCGATGCTCATCCCGATGCCCAGCCTGATGCCCCGCACCAGTCCCACGAAAGAGAAGGCTGACATGGGCAATACGACAAAAAAAACGACAAAGTATGTTGCTAAAGTGCCGGACGAGCAGGGCTTCATTCACTACAGCGAGGATGAACATCGGACCTGGCAGTACCTGATCAGCCGTCAGCGTCCGATCGCTGCAAAGTACGCCTGTGCCGAGTATCTTGAAGCGCTTGAGAGGATGCACTTCCCGGACGATAGTATCCCGCAGTGCCGGGAAGTGTCCGAAGTGCTGCTGCAGACTACCGGCTGGCAGGTGGAGCCGGTGCCCGCGCTGATTCCATTTGGACGCTTTTTCCAGTTGCTTTCCGAGAAGAAGTTTCCAGCCGCCTCCTTCATCCGCTCAGGGGATGACCTCGACTATCTGCAGGAGCCGGATATCTTTCATGAAGTGTTCGGTCACACCCCCTTGCTTACTGATCCGCGCTTTGCCGAGTTCACTCATCAATACGGGCTGGCCGGCCTGCGCACACCGAAAGAGAATTGGTCCATGCTGGCGCGGCTGTACTGGTTCACGGTGGAATTCGGTCTGATTAACACGGAAAGCGGATTGAAGACCTATGGTTCTGGAATTGTCTCCTCCATCGGCGAGACCCCTTATGCCATTGAAAGTGATATTCCCATCCGCAAGCCTTTTGATCCGGTTGATGTACTGCGCACGCCTTATCGTATTGACATCTTCCAGACGGTTTACTTTGTCATCGATAGTTTTGATGATCTGTACCAGCTTGCCCAAAGGGATCTTGTCGCACTGATTAAGGAGGCGCGACGCCTTGGCATGCACGAACCGACTTTTCCCATTGACGAACACGCCCCCAAGTGGAGTTGAGCCATGAGCCACAATAAATCATCAGAGCAGCAATCTTCAGCGCAGCAATCTTCAGAAAAACACTCGTCAGAAAAACACTTTTCAGAGCAGCACTGCCTGCCCTGCGAAAGCGGTGTGCGGCCAATGACCCGCAAGCAGGCGGAGCAGGCGCTGGCAGAATTGAATGGCGGCTGGGAACTGGATGCCGAGGCGCACTCCCTGCAGCGCGAGTTTCGCTTCAAGGGCTACAATAAAACCATTGGATTCGTGAATGCGCTGGCCTGGATAGCCAATGAGGAGGGCCATCATCCGGACCTCGAGGTGAGCTACGACCGCTGTCTGGTACGCTGGACCACCCACGCTATTGGAGGCCTGTCCGAGAATGACTTTATCTGCGCGGCCAAGGCGTCGCTGCTGACAGACCGGTCCCCAGGCCTGTAATTCCGCAAGTTACTGCGATGGCACTGGTTTCTCCGAAATATGCAGGGTGATTATGCCTTCCACAACCACAGTGCCATCATTTCGTCGCGCCTTGACGGACACCGGCATCTCGCCTGGTTTCCAATCCTCTGCACAGGCTTCGGCCGTGATCCGGATATCACTGCTGGCTTTGGCGGTATAGTTGACCTGCATGCCTTTGGGAATCCAGCGCAGATGCTTCGGTATTGATGCCTCAGCCAACGCACCCATAGCCATCTCCAGACCATTGCAGATAGCGATCACATGCACCGTGCCAATATGATTTTCAACCTTGCGGCGTTTGGCAAAGGTAAGCTCGCAGAAATTCGGGCGCAGCGTCTGAATCCGGGGGCTTATCGTGGAAAAGTAGGGGGCCTTGCGAGCAAACATGAAGGCAAAAATCCGCTTTCCAAACGGCATGCTTTCAGATTTGCGGTAAAGCTTCAGCAGGTAGTTGTCGTTCATATTAATTCGCTTTTTATACTCTTGTTATACCAGGACCACAGTGTGCCTGTTCTATCGGGCTGCCGCCATCGGGGTTTACCTTATAGTAATAGTTAACATCAATCAGTAGCGTATCTGATCAATAAATTCATTTGCGCTCTGTCAAAGGATTAGCATCATGCAGATACAGGTAAATACCGATAATCACATCCAGGGCAGTGAAGAGCTGTCTCAATACGTCAAAAGTCTGGTTGAGGATGAACTCGACCGATTCTCTACCCGAATTACGCGCGTGGAAGTCCATCTCAGTGACGAGAACAGCAGCGTCAAATCCGGCGAAAAAGATAAGCGCTGCGTGCTGGAGGCTCGGGTGCGGGGATTGCAGCCGCTCACTGTCTCGCATCAGGCTGAATCGCTTGATCTCGCGATCAGCGGGGCAGCAGACAAACTGGACTCGAGTCTATCCCGAACTCTGGGAAAACTGGATGATCCGCGCCGTGGTCCGGCTATGCCTGATTCAGAGGAGCAGACCGACGAGCAGTGATAAGCCTGGGAGAAGCCAATGCGACAAATTACCAATGATCATTTAGCCGTATGACTAATCACCAGACTGCGCCATGTATATCTATTGACATGCCGGCATGAGAACCGGCACCGCACATCGATATTAACTCCTTATAAAAATATAACTCATTGTTAATAATTGACATTGTAGTATTATTAACCGGCATAAGAACCGGCATGAATGTCGATTTTGAGTTCTAACTGAATAAGGATGACTCGATGACTACCGAATCCGTCGCCATGATGGAACCGATGATGCCGGCTATTGGACACAAGAGCCTGGAAGACCTGGCCATGGGTCTTGCCCAATCGGGCGCAGCGCTTACCCGGTCTTTGCATCCGCTGGTACTGGAGTCCATTGGCGATCTGGTTCGCTCCATGAACTGCTACTACAGCAATCTCATCGAAGGACACGATACTCACCCCAGAGATATCGAAAAAGCCCTGGCAGGGGATTTCTCTGCGGATCCCGAAAAACGGAACCTGCAGCTTGAGGCGCGAGCGCATATTGACGTGCAACGTGCTATTGATCGCGGGCAGGCACCAGAGCTGGTACCGATGCGAGCGTTCATTCTCTGGTTGCACCGCGAATTCTGCTCAAAACTTCCGGCCGAACTGCTGCTGGCAGAAAACCCGGATACCGGCGAGAAAATTCCCGTTGAACCTGGCAGGATCCGATCCAGCGATGTGGCGGTGGGGCGGCATATACCACCGAGCGCCGAAAATCTGGAACGGTTTCTTGAACGCTTTGAAGAGGCTTATAACCCTGGGAGGCTATCTCTGGTGCAACAGGTCATTGCCATTGCCGCCTCTCATCACCGGCTGGTGTGGATCCATCCTTTTCTGGATGGTAATGGTCGCGTTGCCAGGTTGCACTCGCACACATGGCTGCTGCGTACCGGTATCGGCAGCAGTCTCTGGTCTGTCGCCAGAGGTCTGGCCCGCAACCGGGAGAACTACAAAGCGCACCTGATGGCAGCAGACAGTCCACGCAAAGGGGACCTTGATGGCAGGGGGAATCTGAGTCATGAAGAGCTGGTGAGATTTTGTGAGTTTTTTCTTCGCGCCTGCCAGGACCAGATTAACTATATGGCTGGCCTGCTGGATATCGGCAATCTGGTGACCCGTATGAGCAGACATGTGCAGGAGGAGATAGACATGAATCGTCTCCCGATGGGCTCCTTAAGCCTGCTGAAGGAAGCCCTCTACACCGGGGAATTTCGACGTGGTAGAGCCGCTGAACTTACCGGTTATCAAGAGCGCAAAGCACGTATGATTCTGACCGAGTTACGGTTGAAGGGCTATTTGATCTCAGATAATGATCGAGGGCCGCTGCGACTGGGGTTTCCTGCGGATGCGGTTGAGCGCTGGCTGCCGAATCTGTATCCAGCAGCCGACGGTTAAAACGCGAGGAGGCATACAGCACTAGCCCCGCAGGGCCGCCTGCACCTGCTTCAGCAAATCAGACACTTCTGCCGTCAGGAAGGTATAGAATTTTGGTTTTTGCAGCGTGCGTTCTGCGACCTTTCCGGGAATAAAGCGTGACATCTCTGCCTTGAAGGCATCCCCTGCAATAATCTCAGGAAGTCGCTCCAGCATTTGGGCGAGCTTGCCGGGATAATCATCAATGCGGTAGTCGCGGATTTTACTGGTCACCCAATCTGTCCGCAGGGTCGCACCTTGTTGTTTCAGCCAACGCAGATCCCAGATATCCCGGTTGCGCACATATCCGGTGGTATTCACCAGCGACACCAGCTTGTCGGCCATCACCTCGTCCAGTGACTCGGTGAGCACCAGGGTATCGCCATAACCATCAGGCAAAAAGTCGTAATTAAGCTGCAGTGCCCGGGGCTGCCGGGAATAAGCCTCGATATTGGCCACTTCCACCTTGATGCGCTGCTGGGGGATATGGCTGTGTCCCGGCGCGGTGATTACCGATACCTGCCACTTATCGATCTTCAAATCGGCATATTCCCGTTCGTACTTCAGCTCCTTCGGCTCCTTCACCGTCACGTCCAAGCCATAGCGTTGACCAATATAATGTTCGATGCAGTCACGGATGGGTTCCAGTTGTGTACGGGTAAAAGCGCTGCCGCCGACGAAATCCAGGTCTTCGCTGAAACGGGGAGATCCGTAGCACAGACGCAGGGAGGTGCCCCCTTGGAAGGTCAACTGATCCAGCAGGCCTTCCGTGTCCAGACTGTAGAGAATGTCGTAGTGCAACAACTCCTTCTGGATGACCGGCCGCATTTGGGTTCGTCCGGGTTCGGCCATGGCCAGTGCGGTCAGGCGGTCGAAATCCTCCCGGTTGATGTGCCTGGCTTTCTTATCCCCCATCAGCGCTCAGCTCCCGTTCATTCACGAGGTGGGTATTGCGGCCCACCCGTTTCAGGTCGCGCCAGGCCGCTGCTGGCGTGGCCAGCTTAAGCGGTCGCCGGACGTCCCGGACTTCCGGCAGAATATCCCCCGGCAAGCGTTTGGTGTGAGTAAACTCAATGGTGCCATAGGGTGTTGCGTGCTCACCCTTGCGCCCGGTAGTCATCACGGTAAGCCGGTCCACAGGAATCTGGGAGATAGCACCATGCTCGCTCAGAGCTGATTCCAGGCTGACATAGTTGTATTCCCCCCGGCGCAGAGCCTTGGCGATATGTTCGAGCGTGTCGCTGCTTCGGCTTCTGCTGAGCCCGTAGACATAGACCCCTCGCACCGGGCGTAGCAGGATTTCTTCGGCCACGAGTCGCTGCAGCCCGGCCTTGAATGCGCGGGGGCTGTCGTCATGAAAAATTTTGGCCAGATCTCCACGGGTAAAGACATAACGTCCCTGTTGATCCCAGTGGTTCAGGCGTTTGATGGCTGTGCTGTTGTTCATGACAAGTAAACGTGAAGGTCTCGTATTTGTGTCTTTGATGTCTACTTAGCATACGCCTGAGGCAAGCGGACGGCAAGGGCATATTTAAAGCAACCGGCATAGGAAGCGGCATGAGGTCGATTTTGAAGGGCTATTTGACCTCAGATAATGATCGAGGGCCGCTGCGACTGGGGTTTCCTGCGGATGCGGTTGAGCGCTGGCTGCCGAATCTGTATCCAGCAGCCGACGGTTAAAACGCGAGGAGGCAGCGGTGATTTCAGACTGAACTATACTGGTAATGGGAAGACGCTGGAAGTTGACATGGTAATGCAATCGCATTACCATTTTGCTTTCTTAAGCGCTATTTCCTAAGTGATATTTCAAGAGTAACTCCTATGCCGCACCCTATTGAAGTTGAGTCCACTCTCACGGATCGCTACCAGACTACAGTCCCTGATCCCGTGCGGCGCGCTCTTAAACTCGGCAAACGCGATAAGATTCATTACATCATCCAACCTGATGGAGAAGTGTTGCTCAAGCGCGCCGCAAATGCAGCGGAAGATGATCCAGTGCTGGAGCCTTTCCTGGATTTTCTTGCTAATGACATGGCTAAGCATCCCGAAAGACTTCAAAGTGTAGATAGCGCCCTGGCAAGGCGTATTCAATCTCTGCTGGGTGGTATTGAAGTAGATCTCGATGAACCTCTGCAGGAAGACGATGAGTGAGCAAGAAGGGATCAATGCCTTTGGTCTTGCATGGCTGGACGGTGTTCGCTCATCCGCTGTTTCTGAATCAGATTGAAGAGTTAATTCAACAAGTCGAGCGCCTTAAACGCAATGATCCGCACAATTTCTCAAGAAAAAACGCGACTAAGCGCCTCGCCGCAATCGCAAGATTGGCATTCGACATAATTCCGCAGAACCCGACACGCACCGGGTACAGGCAGGGCGTTACACTGGGTACTGATCACAAGTTCTGGTTTCGTGCAAAGTTCTTCCAGCAATATCGGTTATTCTTTCGCTATCATGCATCAAGTAAAACCATCATATATGCCTGGGTCAATGATGCGGCCCAGTCAGTTACACAAGCAACAGCCCCCTGGTGAGCAGCGCCAGCGCGATGCTCATGAGCACGGCGGCCGAGCCCAGATCCTTGGCCTGCCTTGAGAGTTCGTGAAACTCCGAGCTCACCCGGTCCACGACCGCTTCAATGGAAGTGTTCACCAGCTCAACGATCATCACCAGCATCAGCGAACCCACCAGCATCACCTTCTCCATAGCGGTGTCGCCAAGCCAGAATGCCAGCGGTGCAAGCAGGATAAACGCGAACAGTTCCTGCTTGAACGCCGACTCTGTTTTTGCTGCCAGGCGCAGACCGTCAAAGGAGTACCCTGTGGCGGCGATAATGCGCCGGAAACCTGTCTTCTTGTGAGGCGGTGTCAGGCATAGATCCGGTGCAGACTCGCCATCTGACGTTACTTCCATCGCACCGCAGGAGCGGAAAGTGGGTGAGTTGGCGATCAACCAGTCGCTGCGAACCTGCTGATAGAAGTCAAGCAACTCGTCGGCCAGACGTTTTGAATCCCACAACAGCGCGTAATGCCTGGCGCTGCGTGAAAGCTCGTCGTGCAGCGCATCGTCGGATAACACCGCCATCACCTTGGTGCTGAAATCATCGACCGAGCCGTCAGTGATGAGGGCGCCCTGGTAATCCTTGAGTACATCGCGGGTGCCCATCTCAGCCAGCGCCACCACGGGGGTGCCCGCCGCCATTGCTTCCAGCAGCACTAGCCCCTGGGTTTCAGTCTTCGAGGCAAATACGAAAACGTCGGCGGCGTGATAACAGTCCACCAGCTCAGTGGCTCGGTCCAGGTAGCCCACGAAGGAGATCGAGTCGCTCAGCTGCAGCTGCTCGGCCTGCTCCATATAAGTCTTTCGGGCAGGACCCTCGCCGGCAATAATCATATGCACATTTTCGAAGCGGTCACGCAAATGCCGGAACATCAACAGCAGCAATCCAATGTTCTTCTCAAAGGCAATGCGGCTGACGTTGACCAACACCTTCTTGTCAGCAGCGATGCCCAGCTTCTGGCGGAAGCCTTCCCCGTCTCCATTTTCGAAGTCTGCTGCGGCGATGCCAGTCGGCAAGGTAATAATGTTGTTCTTGACGCCGTAGCGCTGCAGCAGAGCGACGATCAGCCAGGAGGGCGAAATGACCCCGGACACCTGATTGCACTGGCTGGTGGAGAAGTGACGCGTCCCGAAGCGCAGCAGTTGCCGGGGCACCCACGGCAGATAATGAAACAGATATTCTTCAAACAGGGTGTGGTAGGTGCAGACACAGGGCACCGACAACGCCTTCGCCAGCTTAATGCCCGCATAATGCGCCACGAACGGTGTGTGAATGTGGATAAGATCAATCTTTAAGCTGGAGAGCTCGTCGATCAGGTTGATGATCTCGCCGTAGCGCATCATTCTGTCTTCCGGGTCGAACGCCACCCGGCGGGAAGGAATGCGGATGATGCGGGCATCATTTTCGAAAAAATCAGGATCTTGTCGAACCGGATAGAGCGGGGCGATCAAATAAACTTCATGTCCCTGCGCTTCCAGTTCGTTGCGGAAGGTTTGGATGGACGTGGAAACGCCATTGATGCGCGGAAAGAACACGTCCGAGATCATCAGGATACGCATAGGGACTCCAGTAAGGTTGATTTTTTGTGCAGGCAGGGCGTGTCCATCATGCTGTTTTTCGCAGGCCCGGGAGTTCAACCACCTGCGCCAGTGAGGCCTCGTAGCGCTCCGCCCAGTGCAGGAGTTCAAGCTGCCCGTCCTTGTGCTCTACCAGGGTTGTGCAGCTTTCCACCCAGTCGCCATCGTTGTAGTACGCAGCAATAAAACTCCTGCAATAAAGTGCAATGCCTTGATTCAACCACCCATCAGGTTTATAACTTTCGCAGGGTATTCGTGCCCTGGAATCACATGACGTCTCAGGAGCAACATTTGCCAGTTTCCAAATTCTACCAACGACACCTTCTGCCTGCACTTCTCTGTTTTTTCCCGCTCATTAGCGCTTTTGCCGCAGAAGTCGACTATCCACAGACTGCCGCAGAGGTTAGTTTTGACAGTGTCAGAGCGCTGGATTTTACCCCTGGCTCACGAATCGATTACGGCAGCGATCCGCTTCGGTATGGCCTGCTCTGGCTGCCTGAGCAGCAAACACCGCTGGCCACTATCGTCTTTATTCATGGCGGCTGCTGGCTCAACGCCTATGACATCAGCCACACGTTTGCCGCAAGCACGGCGCTGGCCCAGGCGGGCTATGCCGTCTGGTCGCTGGAGTATCGGCGCACCGGGGATGTTGGCGGTGGCTGGCCGGGAAGTTTCGAGGATATCCAGGCCGGTATCGCTTATCTGGCTACAGTTGAAACGCAGCGGCTGGCGCAGGTTCCGGTGATCCTGGCCGGGCATTCCGCCGGTGGTCATCTGGCCCTGCTGGCGGGCGCTGCTGAAACTGAGATACAGGGTGTGGTTGGTCTGGCCGCAATCAGCAATATTATCGATTACTCCAAGGGCGGGAACAGCTGCGAGACTGCAGCTGCCCAGTTCATGGGTGGGGACTACGCCGGCCAGACTGACGCTTACGAGGCTGCCAATCCGGCGCAGATGCTGCCGCACTACAACACCGTTCTGTTGCATGGAAGTGCGGATCAGATAGTGCCCTTGCAGCAGGCCTTCGTGTTCGGGGCCGACACCTTAATCGTGCAGAAGGCGGGTCATTTCGACTGGGTACA
>JBDNGQ010000025.1:0-10658 GCA_041689205.1 Pseudohongiellaceae bacterium
CCGGATCTTTGCATATATAACCATGGTAATCACCCCTATTTACTCCTGCTTAAAAATTAAGCAGGATACGTGGATTACCTGGTCAAAACTAAACCAGCATAACTAGCGTTAAATGATCATTATTAAGTCAGCGTCAACACTGCTGACTTCAGATGGTGGATACAATGGCTCATTGGGAACTGTCCGATTCCGCTTGTCCGGCAATTTTGCGAGCCTCCTTACATATTTCAGAGCAATCACAACTTCCAGTGTTTTTCCCTAAAGCATTCCGCGTTCGGTTGAGCGAGGATAGCACTCGGTTGTCTTTAATTAAGATGACGAAGTGTTCATGTATGTGGATCAACAACTGTAAGAAGCATAACGGAGTTCATGAAAATGGCGAAAAAACTGAATGTGCACCGAATCTCAAGAACACACAGAAAAGAACTGCTGGCAGTACTTCAAATCAGACTTGCGGAGGCGGAAGCCGCTCGCAAGCGTTCTAACCGCGTCATTCACTGAACAAAGACGGCGTATGTTTTTTATAGCTGGCCCACCTTAGCAAAGGAAAAGTCCGATGCCACGCAAGGCCAGGCGCGCTGTTCCTCTAGTCAGGTTCGGTTCAATCCGGCATCAAGCGCATCGGCCTGGGCGGCAAACACAAAGCACTCGACCATGCCGTCGCTGATGCTGCTCGACTCATACAGTTGTCACACGTCAAACAGGTCGCGAGGATGTTGTCTGTCCAAAGCGGCCACCCGCTTGCTCGCATAGAGCTCATCGGGAGCCGGGGTCGGCAGGTCGAGTTCGACGCTGAACAGGTCGCTGGCGCGGGCGCTCAGTGTGCGCCGTTCAGGAGGAAGCACGCCGCCCCGGAATACAACATTGACCTCGATCTTGACTTGGCTGGTCTCGTTCTCGACGACCAGGTAAGGAACAGGCGCACGGCCTTCACACGGGGGCAACAGGACAGCAGTTCGCCGATAATATCCTTGCGAGGTGAGCGCAGACCGTCGAAGAGGTTGCGCGCTTCTTCCAGGCTTTGTTTCAAGCCGACCTCGACCAGCAGCTCCAATACGGCTCGTTCAGGGCACGCCATCTCGATAGGGTCTGGCATGCACGGCGGTGTGGTCAGGGTTCTGGTAGCCAGGGCCGTGTCCGGCCAGTCGAACAGGCGAGCGTGGAAATAGCCCGCGGGAAAGCGGGAAGTGAACCATGCCGGTAATGCGTAGCGCTTGTCACCCCCACAGCACCCAGGTCTCGCGTCTGCTCAGTTTGTGCCGTATGCCCTGCAGGGCAAGCGCACTCTTGGCACACAATCTTATCATTCGAAGGAAGCTTGCGTACTTTCAACACCCAATTGAAGAGAGATAGCAGGGTAGATACTCAATGAGATACGAGGCTGTTTGCTGTTGATGCGATAGCGAAAGTGCCAGAGCTCAGAGGCTCGCTTTGGAGCTGAGATCCTAAATTTTCCTGGACTTTTTACTGGCGTAGAGACATTCCTGGATGCGACATAAATTGTCGCATTTTTACTATACAGTTAACCTAAATGAGCTACGGGAACAGAACTTTTACTAATGCTTCTGCACAATAGACGCTATGCGCAAATCAACCGACAGCAAAGGTAACAATAAAGTGGCTGTTCCCAATGTACAAAAAGCAGGGTGATGATATGTCTAATGTGTATATAGCACTCGACCTTGAAACTACAGGGGTTGACCCGGCAACTTGCATGATAATCGAAATTGGGGCTGTAAAGTTCGATGAAAAAGGGAACATGTTGGAAAATTTTTCTGAGTTTGCAAACCCTGGAGCGAGGATTTCATCTTATATTCAGAAGCTGACTGGTATCGACGATCAGATGGTTAACGACGCTGATACGCCGATTGAAGTTTGGAATAGATTCCTGCTTTGGTGTGGCGATCAAAAAATACTGTTTGCGCACAATGCCATTTTTGAAGCCCGATTCATCGAGGCACTGTATAACGATAAAGATGAAAAGCCGGATATTAGCCTTATATGTACGTTATTACTCGCCAGAAAACAGTTAAAAAAGGTAAGAAATCACAGTCTTTCACATCTAGTACCCGGTACTAATGGCTGCCGAGCATTACCTGGGGCGCAGGCGTGCGCCCAACTATGCCAAAGGTTGATACTGACCTATGATTCAGGAAAAATACCAATAGGAAATTATTTGATGCATATCTTTTGATAATTAAAGGAGATCAATCAAAAATATCACCAAAATTAAATTACTATTTAACAATTTTATATTAAAAGGATGTTTTAAAAATGAGAAATTACCTCAGGAGTATGCGAGAAAACCAGCCAGATTGGCTTACAGCTTTTCATTCAGGAGACGCCTTCCCCCGCGACGAATTCTTCGCATCCCGTATAGTTTTCTATCCAGGATCCGGGAAAGATGGCCATCCAGTTCAATTGTTTGGATCGACGCATAGCGTTCATTGCTTCGTCTATGCTGACTATGGGGTGCCGCGGGAAAGTTTGGAAAATGCATTACAGGATCACGGCTTCCGCGGATACACGACTTTAGCCCGGATTGAGCTGAGCGAGCATTCATTGACCCCGAATGGTTGGGCTTCTCATGCTTCAGATACTGTTAGGAGGACTGCACAGGGTAATGGTTCCATCGCTCCCTTCGGTTTTTTTGAGGTCTTGGAACGCGTACACGGGCTGGAAGATAGCCATGGCGCAGATCGACTGGCTGTCCTCTTTCTTGGTGCTGATGGGATCGCGACGTATGACGCATTGTTTTGCCAGAACGCCGCTATAAGGCCATTCGCGGTTGTCCTCCAGGATCATGGTTTCGGAGGTAATTACGACCGGTTTGGGCAGGGTGGTCAAATGGAAGATATTGCCAATCGTTGCAACGTACGTCCGGATTTCCTGCTCGTAGCTGAAAATACTCAGCCGTGGACGGGTTACCAGGCGATCCAGAATTTAGAGGGTGAGCCCGGCGGAGAGCACAATACCATCAGGCACTTGTATGAGCGGTCGAGCAAGTAATTACGCAACCGGGTAGATAGCAGATCAACTGCCGATAGATTCCCGGTGCACAGCGGATATCGCAGTGCCAAAACCTCGCAGCCATGATTCCAGCATGCCGCTATCGACTACAGTTGCCGTGATTTTCAGGTAGCCATTTTCGAGTTCAACGGCGCGCTGGTCTTTGGACAAAGGAGATTCCAGCAGATGAAGGCCAGCGGTTCGTTCGATCTCGATGGTCAATTTTACCCGCGCACCTTCCCCGAAGCCGAAGCGCCCCTCATCGTCATATTTCTTGAGGTCAAACTCCTTCGGTCTTACAAAATCCAGCGTTGACTTCTCGACTGACAGGATGCGGTGAAGCGCCAGGCTGCGTTCATCCTCATAACCCTTATGCCTGCATACCAAATAAAGGCACGACCCCTGCTGAGCCAGACCGAAGGGCATAACCTCGACGTTGCTGCATTTTCCGCTTGAATTCCTGTATTCGAGTTTAAGCCATCGATTGTTATACAAGGCTTCACTCACGATTTCAAAAACACCTGGGACAATCGCCGGGGGTAAAAGTGGCTGGCTGGTTGCGACAATCCGCACTTTATCCGGCCATTCGCGTTCCAGGCGAGCGCTACTTTGGGGCCCGAGGGTGCGCCTTGATTGATCAAAAAAACCTTCCATGGATTTCATCAGACGAACGGGCAAAAGATTTTTGAGATACTCCTCGGCCAACTGAAATAACAGAGATTCCTGAGCTGTGAGATTTGGTAGTGTCAGGGCTTTGGCTTTTTCCAGCCAGCGGTAGCCATAAGGTTTGGTACTGTCATCCCGTTCGATTTCAAAATGTTCACTCAGCACTTCCAGCTGACGCTGAATTGTACGTAAATCCCGCTCGATTCCCGCGTCTTTCAATTGCTGATGCAGTTCCCTCGCAGTCACCTTACGTCCGCGCGGAATACGCCGCAACAATTCAATGGCCAATATTACGGTTTCGGTCGTGTCTGGTCGCTTTGACATATCAGCTGAGTCTCCTGCCCGTAAAAACTTCCCACATCCTTACCATGGCATACGTGTCCAGCGCGCAGTAAGCGAGCAACTGGCGTTCAATTTCCCCCTTTCGGACATCACTGGTATTGGGGGCAATTGCTTCCAGAAACGCGCTCATGGCCATCCCCCCATCTTCGACACCTTGAAGATCGCCGTAACTCAAATCAGGACAAATTGCGGGCGTTACTACCTTGATGCTCCAGCTACCTTTTTGACTGGGATGGTAGTAATGCTCGCGAGCGACAGGCAACAGATCAACCACCCGATCGATTACCGCCAGTAAAGCCTCGGACAGATCCGGATAGCGCTGGGCAAGTTCGCGGATTCGGGTCGTTTCGAAGGAAGCGTTGTAGACAAATATTGCTCCGCTATCGCCACATGCGGAGATCAGCGCCTTAGCGAACGCCATTGAAGGGTCCGAACCAGAGATATCAAGAAATGCATGCTGCGTGATTCCCGAATCGCTTAGATAATGAACACTGAATTGGAAGGGGATCTGCTGGAAAGGCCGTGTTCCACTCCAGATCGGCACAGCAAACTGAATAGTCTCAAAGTCCATGAAATATACGGGCAAGTGGTGCTCAGCCAGCGCCTCAGCAGTTGCTTTCTGATTAAAATAAGGTTCCCCGGAGAGAGTGACTTCTTTGACACGACGCTGCTTTGTATTGAGTAAGTGATCAGGAACATCACTCAATTCCCTGACATCTTGTTCACTAATATACCCGGATAGATTGCTGCTTAGACGACCCGGCAGCCAGCGGATCGGATAAATGGCCTGCGGCTCTGTGCTTTGGCAATAAGACAGGAACCCGCATCCATATGGAGTGGAACATTGGGCGCCAGTGACAACCTGAGGCTCTTCCTTTTCGGCCAGAACCTGTGCAGCATCGCCAATCCATTCGCGAACTTCTGCTTCTCGGGCAAAGGCTTCGATGCCTACATCGGTTTCCCGCAACAGCCCTTGGTAGTCATCGTTGCCTGGATAGGTCCAGGAACTATCAATGTGTGCAATGGCCACAGCCTTCAGCGGAACGCCAGACCTCAAAGCGAGAAAGGATTGCACAGCAGCATCGTCACGGTGATAGTCTTTGACTGACGCAGAGGATTTTACTTCAATCATGCGCCAACCCCGTTTGTCGTCTTCCATAACAGGGATCATGACATCAGCAAAAGCGAGGGCCCCTTCAGCACAGAAACCCGCCTCAAAAACCGGATGATCAGATTGCAGAAGTTCCCGCGTTTTTGCAAACGCAGCATCCATGCCGTCAGCCTGAGGATCAATCAGTACTCCCCGTCCAGTTGGGTCGTACAATTGCCGGGCTATTTCGCCGACTTTATGTCCAACATTGAACCGACTTTGCGTGGCCACCGAGTCCTCGCGCAAATCAGGGCGATGAACTTCCAGCCAGAGTCGCTTGGGGCATTGCCTTAAAGCCAGCAGCTTGGATTTGGAGATTGTGCGCATAGTGATAGTTCCTTTTTAGTTTTTGACAATCCTGTTCCCTTCAGTGAAAGCCAATGGAGGCCTTCTTCCCTTCCTTCACATCGCATTCCGCCTCAAGTGCTGAGACTAACATGTCAGGCGTTTCGATAGGACGAAAACGATGCTGGCGCAGCACTGCTGCGAAATCGCCCGGAGTGAGTTGTGACAGACCCTTCATGGTTGACTGCAGCTGCGGCTGTGGCGCCTGGAGACCGAGCTCTGCGCAGTGACGCCGCAGAAGTTCCCACGCCTGTTCGGGTCGCATAAAATCAAATTTCACCTTGAGGTCGAAACGGCGCAAAGCAGCCTGATCCAAGCCTTCCATCAGGTTCGTTGAAGCGATGAATACACCCGCAAACGATTCCATCTGAGTCAACATTTCATTGACCATGCTCACCTCCCATCCGCGTTGAGCGCCCCGACGATCCTGAAGAAAACTGTCAACTTCGTCAATCAGAAGAAGCGCACCCTTCTGTTCTGCCTCGCGGAATGCTTTCGCAATATTTTTCTCATTATCTCCCAGAAACTTTGACATCAGGTCCGAGGCACGCTTCACCACCAGCGGAACACCCAGATACTGGGCGAGCCACCGACCGTAGGCAGTCTTGCCAGTTCCTGGCGGGCCATACAGACAAAGTCTACCAGCGCCCGCCGTGGCCAGCCCAGTGGCAATGCCGGCCAGGTCAGCGTTGGCGTGAATGAAGGCTGGGTCGTAGATATTCGGCAGTCGGTGGGGGTCATGCGCTACTAACCGCCTGTGTCCCTGAGCTTCAAGGGCGCTACCGATCAATCGCTCAAATGCCGCAGACGCCCTGTTCTGGCCCAATTGGTCGCGAATCGATCTGATGACAGATGCCGCCTTTACCACCACTGCCGGGGCCAGTGACTCTGCCTCAGCAATTCGGGAAATACTTTGCTTATCAAGCAGGTCGCTGCAGGAATTATGCAGGATGGCTGCTCTGTGCGATCTTGTCGGGACAGGCAATTCAATCACCATATCAAATCGACGAATGAAAGCCGGATCAATCCCCGCGATGGAATTGGACAGCCAAATGGTCGGTACTGGATTGTCTTCGAGCATCCTGTTAATCCATGCTTTGCGCACCTGGGCTGTGCTTTTCCTGCCAAGGAACATGTTGCCGTCGTTGAAAATATCTTCGGCTTCATCGAATACCAGCATAGTCTGTTGCTTCTCAAAAAAGCTTTGCGCCGCACGATAAGCGCGCAGCCGGCGCTCGCCGTCAACCGGGTCACCCTCCGCATCCTCGCTGGAGACTTCGAACAAATCGCAACCAATATCGTCAGCCAGTGCGCGCGACAACTGACTTTTGCCAGTCCCTGGCGCCCCATGGATGAAGATGTTAACGCCGCGTCTGTTATTCGCTTTTGCATGATGAAGATAGGGATGCAATATCTCGAGAGAGCAACTGATATGAGGGTAGTCTGCCAGGCTCAGTTGCCCGGGCCCGGCGGCAGAGACAGTACCGCGGAGAAGATGGATGGGGTCAGCTTCTGATGAGACCATTAAATCAGCGAATCCTTCGGACAGAAGGTCCAATTTTGCGCGCAGCGAAATGACATTGCCACGATCTATACAAACCAGGCCCGAGCGGGCAAGGATGCCTTGAGTGCTCAAGGATTCGCGAATATCAGGTTCCGGCAAATCCAGGATTAAAGACAGCGCGTGGAACATCTTTATCGAGGAAAGGTTGCCGAGCCACTCTGAGATTTCGTCCAACAGGCGATCGTTATGAATCGTTACGGAAAATTCCAAAATTCTGCAATCAGTGGGGCTGAGGCCAACCAGATCTGAAAGCCGCGCCACATTGCCCTTCAGACAAGGAAGCGGAGACGCATGTGCTGATTCTTTTTCAGCTTTTCGATGCAACAGGAATAACGTTGATTGAGCCTTCTGCTGATCAAACCTATCGTCCAGCATACCAAAAAAATGACTGAGTCCAAGCGTATGTGCCAGGGGAAAACTGCCGAATCCATGAGGACATATAAACTGGCGATGCCCGCCCAGCGGGACAAGCATGCGCAGGGCCCAAAGAAGGGTGATGGGATCTGGATTCTGGAACTTTGCGATATGATGTTGACGACGTCGTGGTGGCATGATGGTGTCCCTTCTTTGACAGGGGCTCATTATCATTGTTGGTGTGACGAGATGTGTCGCAGGGGTTTTAGCTACCCGCCAGGCTACGGGTTCAAGTAAACCACGGTGATGCACATCATCGCTTAGGAGACCTTCTAATAGAATTTGTCGTCAGTGAAATCCATACCATAACTCAGGCGCGCGCATGCAACTGCAAAGCGATCAGATCCGAACCTAGTAGAGTCAGTGAACCAGTTTTTTTGTAAACACCACCATCGAGATTCATGACATTGCCGAGTCGACGAGGACTGGGTTTTTGCGGCGTGTGACCGACCAGGACAAGAGCAATATTTGCCACAGGTCTGTCATCATTGAACTCAAAACGCGTTCGAGACCAAAGGGCAGTGGCTTGCGTACGAGGGTTATTGACTGACTTGCAAAACTTATCCCAGTCCCGATAAGGCACAGTCGCATGGACCATACCAATTCGCCCACCCAAAATCTCAACCTCAAATGCCATTGGCAGGGTAGAGAAAAGTAGCTGGTAGTATTCTTTGTCTTTTTGGCAGAGATCGAGGAACCATTGCCCGCCGTTTGATATTGCTGTCAGGCGGTCACGGGGCGTGTAGTCGATTAACATTTGTTCGTGATTACCACGAATACTATGGAACCAGTTGTGCGATAAGAACTCGGAGACCCTGGCTGAATCTGGGCCTCGATCAACCAAGTCACCAATTGCAAACAATCTATCGGTTTGAGGATCAAAGTTGACCGCTTCGAGTTTGCGCTCAAGCAGATTAAAGTAGCCGTGAATATCGCCGACAAAAAAATCTTGTCCTTGTTGGTTAATCGGAAAATATTTGATCATGAGTTACAACACCCTGTTCATAGTTGCTTGGATTTTGAAATGCGCACCCTTAACGTTTTAGTCGCAATAACCTCAATGGATATCCTGCACAGAGAGTAACATTGCGTTAGCGGTATGTTTTTTCAAGATAGCCGCGAAGTCGCTTTACAGAATTAAAGTCAACTGGCACAAAACTCTGCAGATCTGTCAAAGGACGAATATCCAGAGCAAAGTTAATAGCCGAGTTGTCCCTTAAGCCGTAGGTCGTGATCCCAATAACCTGCCCCTGCAGGTTCAGCAGCGGGCCTCCTGAACTACCCGAGTGAATTGCCGCATCAGTACCTATATCGCCTTCAATCAAGCTGGAGACGATTCCTTTGCTAGCCAGCAGAGGCAGTCCTAACGGGTATCCTAGAGCGACAACTTCTTCCCCCATGCGGACATCGGCCAGTGCAATCGTCAGTGCTGGCAAGTCTCGACAGGCATCGGGGGCTATCAGAAGAGCGGCATCGTGTTCGAGGTGGTCCCGTACCTCAATGATGGCAACAGAGCGTCCCTGGTTTGTTCTAACCTCAAGGGTATAGCCAGATAGTTTCCTGAAGCCTCGCCGCTGCAGGCTTGCGATCTCATAAAAATTAAGAACATGACTATTGGTGATCAGGCTCACCTGGCAGTTTGAATCGGTACTGAACGCAAACGCACTGCCGAGCGTCCTGTGCGTTTGCCGACGCCCAAACCATGACTTTATCTCGTAGTCAACTTGGATCTGGACAACCGAACCAGACGCCTGGGCAAGGATCTGCGTTAAATCTGTCGTTGCTGCCTCGACCGGTGGCGCTAAACGGATGGTGATTTGAGAATTTCTTGCCAACATACCCATCGCGATAAGGAGTAAGACAAGCAGACTGCCCATGCCCAAAACAGATAAATTCAGATACGCTCTCAAGTGGTCTCGCTCCAAAGCTTGTCAAAGGGAGCAAGTGTCGCGCAATGTGCGACAAATAATGTCGTTTCCTTGCTGCAGGTTGAAGAGCACTATCTCAACTGTGCGATCTGAGGCTTCTAGAATGATCCTTTGGCCATGTTTACGTTCAATTACCAGCATTATCGTTCCTTAATAATTTAGGCAGGCACATAGCACAGTAGGTTTTCGATATTGGTTGATTCATGACATGTGCGACACAAAATGTCGCTGGATTGTGTTCTTTTTGGTGGGTGTTCCAAATAAAATAAAATTCTAGTTATTAAATCTTGAAGATGATAAAAAGAACCGCATTTATTCGCGAATTGAAGCTTAAGAGTTCGCTTTCTAATAGTTCTTATGAGGCCAAGGGCCTTTTTAATTAGCCGGGAGGCCTACCATGTGCTTTTGCTTTGCAGATTATCTCCAAAACAATTACGCCGATGCATGTGATATGCAGATTAACATTCACATTCACCTCGACCAGCCAATGGTCGACATGCTCCAGCACGGACCGTACGATGCCGTTCTTGTACGAGCATGGATGAGGCAATACGGTCTATTCCAAGGCATCACGAGGCAACAGAGAATTGACATCGCCAATCGCTTTCTGCAATTTGCTCAGGATCAAGTTGCTCAGGATCAGGTTGCTGGTGATCAGGTTGCTGCTGAGCCCGACGCCGGAAGGATCCAAGCGCTGTACGGCACGCTATTGCACGCTCTGCATAACGAAGTGCCACGGAGTTGGGTCTCGGCGACGTCCAAACTCCTATGGTGCCTTTACCCTAATACAATCATTATTTACGATGCCTTCGTCCATCGAGCCTTGGTCGTCATGCAGTGCATTGATGATGATCTACGTGGCTTTCCCAGAATAGGAACAGCACCCCCGATCAATGCTGAGCTCGCTATTGCCAATGCGGTGCAGCACTACATGAACTATCAGTGCATGGTCCGCAGGCTGCTGCAGATACATGCCTTGCGTCTGCAAGATCTGGGACTCCAACACAATAATGCGTATCCTTACGATGTTAGGATCATGGATAAGGTGCTGTGGATGATCGGAAATCCAAATTTTCCACATCACGGAGAGGTATAACCAAATCTGGTGTTTAAGCAGTTGAAAAAAAGCGGCGTATCTGGTTGATTTGTTGTTACCACACACCAAACCAACCTGAGGAGATACACCGCCGTGGATAAGAATAATATTGTTGAGCTCGCAGGTCGAGAGCAGATTATCGAC
>JBDNGQ010000026.1:0-2882 GCA_041689205.1 Pseudohongiellaceae bacterium
CCCGCCCGAAGGGGCCTTCAGCCGATCCCGCTGGCTGCGTTGCCCTTGCTTGACAGGCGGACGCATGCCGGCGCAAGTGCGCCTTGCCAGCGAAATCGGCTGAAGGCCAGAGTGACCATAGAGTTATTCAGAGGCTCCCTAACTCCCTCCTGGAAGGACTTGATTGGTTTGCCTCAGTTTAGTGAACATCCGGTGCGGGTAAAATCAGAGCACAAAAAAAGGGGGCGGAGGGAAAATAATCCCTCCGCCCCCTTTATGCCTTTATCTGCAGGCTGGAGTTTATTGGGTCACTGTTACCGGCACGTAGGCGTTGGACCAGCAGCACTGATTGTCGAACTGGCTGTCCTCCGCCTCGAAGTTGTCCACCCGCAGCCGGACTACGTAGTCACCCGGCACCGGGAACGTGGCCTGAGTTTTTACTTCGAACCAACCGTTGGTGCTGGTGCTATCGCCCTCGCCGGCGCCCGCGCCTCGCTCACGACCCGTGATCCTGGCCATTTCGATATTGGGTGTGGCCGGACCCTGATGCAGAATCCACTCCGTACCCAGGGGATAAACGGACTCCACTTCATACTTGGCGCGCTCGCCACGATCCTGGATATAAGCCGACAGGGTCACTGGCTTGCCCACCGATGTGGTGATGCGCGACGCATAGACACCCTCGCGGTCGGTAGACTCGGGGCCATTCAAGTCAAAGCGGATGGCCGGTTGCAGGGAACCAAAGGCGGCGGGGGCCCGGCTCATTTCATAGGCCGAGGAGGTGGCCCGTGCCGGCGCGGACCAGGTTTGTCCTGCATGGGTGATGGTCCACACCACCTCAGTACGTTTCATATCAGCCGGAACGGTAACCGCAAAGGTTCCCCGTTCCTGCAGTCCCACGAATCCGCCGCGGCTGTATACGGGGAAGTGAGTGGGCTGCGCGCCGTTGAACTGAGCCGGCTCGATATGGTTGTTCGCACCAATCGGAATGTCGACGATTTCATCGCGGTTTTTGTTCACGAACCCGAAGATGTAGGTGGTGGATCCGTCTTCATTGGCAATCCAGCCGTTGAACATGGGCGCCACCAGATCACCCTTAGCCTTCTGCGCGGCCAGGGGATAATCTCGCAGATGAGTGGGTAACTGAGCCTGGAGCGGTGCCGCAGCCAGTCCCGTTAGCGCTAGTGCAAGTGCACCACTGGCGAATTTCAGCGATTTGTTCATTGTCCTGCTCCTGAACCAGCAACAGCGCGCTGATCTCGTTCCGCACGTTCGGTGGCGATCTTCTGGTATCCCTCATCGTCCAGATGGGTGACGGCAATCCAGGCATGAGACATCTCGTCAGTCGTTCTCTGTCCGGCACCGACCCACTGATCCGGATCCGGATTACGGGGGTTTGCCGCCGAGTTATCGTACCAGGCGTTAAGGATGATGGTGGAGCCAGCCGGAATCAGCGGCTGGAAGCCGTCTTCATACGTATGACTGTGGTTCCAGCCCGCATTCCAGTTGGACACCTGACTCAGCATTTCGCGACGGCCGGTTTTCGGATCGAAGACTTCCATGGACATCGCCACACCACGAAGATGCATGTGGGGCTGCCAGCTGTCGATGCGGACCGGGTGGTCAAAGGAGTGGAATCCCTGGGTCATCAGCTTGCCGTGGGGCGGAATCAGGTAGTCGCCGCCGCCGTTCAGGGTATAGAGGCGCAGGTCTTGCGGGTAGGCCGCCAGTTCGTCGAAGGCGTCCTCTTCATCCCAATACCAGATGCCGACCGCGACCTGGTCATCGGGTACCGCATTTCCATCGGGATAGTAATGAATGCTCCACTTCACCCTGGAGTCCACCGGCACTTTTCTGCAGGCCCCCTCGGGAACCTTCTCGCCGAGCTTGCCGAAGGCAAATTCAGACAGGCGGTTGCCATTAATCCACTCGCCCTTCTCATTTTTCACCATAAAGTGGGAGTTGGCATGATGGGTAGAGCCGTGGGCAGCCTTGGACGGCAGGGTTTCCACCGCCTTGATGCAGCGGGCTTCATTGATACCAGAATCCACTTCCGGCTCCCACCACAAGTCCTGGCCGGAGGCCGGCACGTCCCACGCGGAGGACTTAATCACGTGGTCGGGCTCACCCAGTTCAGCGGCCAGACGCCAATTCCCCACTTCCGGATACAGTTTCGGCTCGGGCAGATCCGCGGCGTCACCAAACGGCGCTCCGCTATCAATCCAGGCCACGATGGTGTTGATGTCCTCATCGCTCATGCGCCAGTCGTCGCGCAACTCCTGAACCCCCACGTCCGGGTCGTAATGGTATGGCGGCATCTCGCGCTGCTGCACCTTTAACCTGATCAGCGGTGCCCAGGGGCGGACCTCTTCGTAGCTGGTGAACGACATGGGACCGATCTGCCCAGGTTGGTGACAGCCCTGGCAGTTGTCCTGAATGATTCTCGAGACATCACGTGCGTACGTGATGTCATCACCGATCTGTTCGGCGGCGCCAGCAAGCGCAGGCATCATCGCCAGCGCTGAGAAAAGCACAGCTACACGGGTTTTTTTCATGTTCCACTCCTTCTTGAAACTGACATTAACTCTTTGCCACTTTTGCGCTGCCAGTGACATTGAAAAATCGCAGGTTCTAAATCTTATTGCTAAGAATAGGGAACCATATCGTCAGGTTAGTCTGCTTCAGCCGGGTAGATAAATTCTGATATAAATCAAACTTTGGAGATTTAAGTGTTACAAATTGCAGCGGCGAGGGGCTGCCAGCCCTAGGGAGCCTCTGAATAACTCTATGGTCACTCTGGCCTTCAGCCGATTTCGCTGGCAAGGCGCACTTGCGCCGGCATGCGTCCGCCTGTCAAGCAAGGGCAACGCAGCCAGCGGGATCGGCTGAAGGCCCCTTCGGGC